>NZ_QSDP01000121.1:0-19355 GCF_003463685.1 Parabacteroides sp. AM58-2XD | reverse complement strand
CTTATATTATTTAATTAATAATACAAAATAACAAGCTTTTTAAAGGCATAAAAATGGACAATACAACTACAATGATGGACAATATTTCGATTTATCATAAATAAATGAAATAAATTGCCATTTATGCCCCCCAATTCTTCGCCTAATGCCATAGTTCTACGAAGACTACAGCATTAAAGTTAACGTATACTAATTACAAACCAGAAAGACTACAGTCTTTCACAAATAACATTATAACATGACCTGAAATACCCTTAGTCGCATTATTCAATTACATACTCCAAGAGAATGTGTAATCTTTATTTGTTAAATTAGATCTAATATGATCCTCTTTTGCTATACCATGCAAAAGCCTGCTTACATACAATCATCATTATTCAGTTGCAAATGAATAATTACTGATTGTACTAACGATACTTTGCACCTAGTATTAAACATAGTACATTAGACAATGAAAACCTCAAAAATTAATGTAACCTTATTCTATCTATTTACCGCATTTCTTTTCATAGGAGGACTTACAGCTTGTAATGATGACAACAGTTCTTCTGAAGATAATCCGTATTCCCCTGATAAACCGTTGGTTGTATCAAGCATAGGTCCCGAAAAAGGAGGAATAGGAACTCGTGTAGTGGTGAGTGGCTCCAACTTCGGAAACGATATATCCAAAGTAAAATTGTTTTTCAATCAAAAAGAAGCCTTGATCCTTAAAGTACAAAACAACGCTATCTATGCCATGGTCCCCAAACAACCTGGAGAACGTTCTACCATCAAAGTAGCAGTAGAAGATGGAGTAAATTCAGACGGATCACCCAAATACAGGGAAGAAACGCTTAAAGATAAATTATTTAAATACAACATTAAAGCCACGGTTACTACTGTAGCCGGACAATTAGACGTGAAAACGGCTAAAGACGGCCCAGCTTTGGAAGGTTCATTCGGACGTCCCGTCATGCTGGCTGTCGATGATGAAGGGACTGTATTGATTGCTGACGATGGAGGCAAAATGGTTAGGATGCTTTCCATCCAGGACAACAAACTCAGCACTGTACTTTCTGGGATGCATGAGCCCTGGCAATGTTCATTCAATCTGGACTTTACAAATTATTATGTACTGGAAAGACGTACATCCATGCGCCCGCTTCTTTTCTACGGATTGTATAAATCGAGCAACTGGCAGGAAGCTGAAGCTTATTATGATCAAAAAAACGACAAAGGTGACTACATCGCCGGAGCCATGGACTATTTTGGGCTGGCTGCCGACAATGACTATGTTTTCCTGTTATCCTCTTCAGGTAAACGCCTGATCCGTGTAAACATTGCAACAAAAAAGGTAGAACTGATCGGAGAGAATCTGAATATGGATTCATGGGCACACATCGCCTATAATAAGAAAAACGGATATCTCTATATCACTTCCGAAGCCTGGGGACGCCTCTATCGCCTGAATCCTTATCACACTCCTGCCGGACATTCTACTCCATGGATTACACAAAACGAGATAGAACATATCGTTGGAACAGGTAAAGGTGCAGCTAAAGAAGGAAACGGAAAAGCCGCACAACTCGGAGAGATCGAAGGAATGGCCGCCGACCAGGAAGGAAACGTCTATCTGGCAGACTACACCAACCATGTAATCTGGAAAGTAGATGAGGAGTTCAATGCAACCATCTTCGCCGGAGTTCCGGGAGAATCCGGATATAAAGACGGTAAACCCCAGGAAGCACTTTTCAATAAACCTTATGATGTAGCAGCTACCCCCGACGGTATCCTATATGTGGCCGACACCTACAATTATTTGATCCGTTGTATAGCTATTCAATAACCATAGATATAAAGTACATAAAAATGAAAAAATATATAGCATTGATCGTCTTGTTTTTGACGATGCTGCCGGCTTTTGCCTCAGCGCAAAAAACAATTAATATTCAGGGAGTAGTCACCGACTCTAATAATGAGACCCAAATCGGTGTAAACATATATCCGCGAAACGACCAGTCGCATGGAACCGTTACAGATATAGACGGCAAATATACCATTCAGGTAAAACCTGGCACAACGCTCGTTTTTTCTTATATCGGATTCAAAACACAAGAGATCAAAATCGGCACGGCCAAGGAACAAACAATCAATGTGGTACTGGATGCCGATGCACAGCAACTGGAAGAAGTCAGTATCGTAGGATATAGCACACAACGAAAAGTCAGCGTAGTCGGAGCCATTACAAGTATTAAACCGACGACATTGAATGTGGGCGGTGTAACTTCAGTCAGTAATGCGCTAGCCGGACGTGTAGCGGGGCTGATCGGCGTTCAGCAGAGCGGCGAACCGGGCAGCGATGTATCCGAATTTTGGATCCGGGGTATCAGTACATTCGGAGCCAATAGCAGTGCCTTAATACTGATAGACGGGATAGACCGCGGAAGTTCCAGCCTGAATGAACTGGCTCCCGAAGATATCGAGAGTTTTTCCGTTCTGAAAGATGCAACAGCGACTGCCGTATATGGTGCCAAAGGTGCGAATGGTGTGGTACTGATCAATACCAAACGCGGTATTGAAGGAAAAGTTTCGATCAACGGCAGTGTTAAAACGATGATAGAAACACTACCCAGACTTCCCAACTATCTCAGAGCTTACGACTATGCCAGACTGGCCAATGAAGCCAAAGTAGTGAGAGGCGATAAATCGGTTTATTCTCCCGAGATTTTTGATATCATAAAATACAACATGGATCCGGACCTCTATCCGGATGTTAGCTGGCAGGACGAGATATTGAAAAAACGGACACTGGGTGTACAGGGCAATATCAATATTTCCGGCGGTAGCAAACTGGCCCGTTATTACATGAGTGCCTTTTACCGGACCAACGATGCCATTTACAAACAAACCGGCATGGAACGTTATCACTCGAATGTAAGACGTAATCAATATACTTTCAGAAGTAACATCGATGTCGATCTGACCAAAAGTACACTGATTAGTTTACTCTTATCCGCCAAATTGGTTGATATGAACCGTCCGGGCATGGGTACAACCTCACAAATATGGGGTGCACAAGCCTCTTTGACCCCATTAACCGTTCCGGTACGCTATTCAAACGGACAGCTTCCCGCTTACGGGAAAGGAGATCAAACCTCCCCTTCCGTATTATTAAACGAAACAGGCTTCCTTACCGACCGCGATAATTCAATTGAATCTTTACTAAAAATAGAGCAATCACTCGATTTCATCACGAAGGGCTTAAAAGCAACAGCATCTCTATCGTTCGACAACTACAACAATCATCTTACCAGTCGTACTAAAATGCCGGACTTATATAGAGCTACCGACCGCAACTGGAATACCGGGGAACTGATGACGCTTAAAACTGTTGTTGCCGAGCCAATGACTTTCAAAAGTACTTCGTACGGTATCCGTACGATTTATGTCGAAGGTAAAGTAGAATACAACCGGTTATTTGCCGAAAAGCACCGTATCGGAGGACTGTTCCTCTACAATCAAAAGGACTACCAACGCACGGATGCAGACGGTGAACTGGCATCTATCCCGCATCGTAATCAAGGGATAGCCGGACGCCTTACTTATTCTTATAATGATATCTACTTTGTAGAAGGTAACTTCGGATATAATGGTTCCGAAAATTTCCCGAAAGGAGAACGCTTCGGATTTTTCCCCTCAGCCGCTTTAGGGTATGTTATTTCCAACTATCCGCTGGTGAAAAAGAAATTACCGTTCATCACGACCCTAAAACTCCGCTATTCATACGGTTTGGTAGGAAACGACCAGATCAGTAACGATGTCCGTTTTCCTTATCTTACAACCGTAAATATGAGTGCACCCGGATATGTCTTCGGCGACCAGTACCAAAATTCGGGAGGTGGAGTGACCGATGCCGTATTGGGTTCCACCGGCCTTGTTTGGGAAAAAGCGATCAAACAGAATTTCGGTATCGACCTTACCCTTTGGGAAGCGCTAGACATCACGGTAGATGCTTTTATCGACAAACGAAATAATATCTTCATGGAACGTGCCACACTGCCTGGAACCATCGGCGTAGGAACAAAACCCTGGGGAAACGTGGGCAAGATGAAAAGCTGGGGAGCAGACGGTACAGCCTCTTATACCCATCGTTTTGGTAATGTAGACGTTGAATTGCGCGGAAACTTCACACTGACAAGAGATAAGATCATCGATTACGACGAGGTACCTCCCCGCTACCCTTATCTAGCTAAAAAAGGAACCAGTTATGGCGTAACCCGTGGTTTAATCGCTCTGGGACTCTTCAAAGATGAAGAGGATGTTAAAAACAGTCCTACCCAATTCGGCAAAGTTCTTCCAGGAGACATAAAATATCAAGACATAAACGGAGATGGGCGGATCGACGATTATGATATTGCTCCTATCGGTAATTCCAACATACCAAAAGTTCAGTACGGATTCGCGACCAGTGCCAAATGGAAAGGTTTCGACATCAGTGTATTTTTCAGAGGAGCAGCACAGGTTGATTATTTCATGGGAGGAAACGGATATTACCCGTTTGCCGGAGGTGTGACCGGCAACGTTCTTTCCATCGTGAACGATCAGAAAAATCGCTGGACACCGGCTTCTTACTCAGGAGACCCGTCGACGGAGAACCCTAACGCCCGTTTTCCCCGTCTTACCTACGGAGAAAATGTAAACAACAATCGGCCCTCTTCTTTCTGGCTTGCCGATGCAGGGTATCTCCGTTTAAAAACTCTTGAAATAGGATATACGATCCCTAAAAAAATATTGTCGAAAATAAACATGAGCAATTTACGTATATCTGTGCTCGGAGATAATTTATGTGTCTGGGATAAAGTAAAATTATGGGATCCCGAACAAGCAAGCGACAATGGTGCTGTTTATCCAATTACACGTTCTTATTCAATGGTCTTACAAGTCTCATTTTAATTCATCGAATCATGACAAGCAAAAAAATAAAAACAAGTCTATTTGCCTTCTTATTCGTTATCCTCAACAGTGCAGGAATTACCTTCCAATCGTGTAACTTTTTGGATATAGATCCGTATGTAGCCGATCTGTTCACCCTTGACACTGTGTTTGCAAAAAAAGAATATACACAGAAATATCTGAATAACGTATATAGTTATCTGATCGACTACGGTTCGCCAAGTGCATGGACAGACAATGCGCAACCTTGGGTACTTATCAGCGATGAAGGTGTAGCAGGCTACAAGAGAAACAAGCACAACTACAATTATTTCTGTAACAATGAAATGAAAGCGGAAGATCTGGACCACTTCGACTATTGGAATTATTTTTATGAAGGAATCCGCAAAGCCAATACTTTTATTCAAAGAGTAAATGAATGTCAGGAAGTAAGCGCTTTACAACGATCGGAATGGATCGGACAGGCGACATTCGTTAAAGCGATGATCTATTTTGAACTGATGCTGGCCTATGGTCCCGTCCCCATTGTCCCTGATACGCCTGTCGACTTCGACACACCTATCGACCAGATGATGGTCGAACGCAACACATGGGATGAATGCAGCGATTATGTATCTGCCTTGCTGGAAGAAGCAATCAAACTATTACCCACACAGGTCAGGGATAATTCAGAAATCGGCCAGGCAGTAAAAAATTCTGCACTGGCAGTACTGTCACGCCTGACGCTTTATACGGCCAGCCCGCTTTATAACGGTGAAAATTCAGAATTCAGCGATTTTATAAACAATGAGGGAGTACCTTATCTCAATCCGGTAAAAGACATAAAAAAATGGGCCATCGCTGCTGCCAATGCTAAACGATTGGTCGACATCAAACCCAACGATCTCTATACTGTTCCCAAAATGGAGAATACTCCGACTTTCCCTGTAACGGCAGCCGAACAAGGTGATTTCCCGGATGGCGTAGGAGGTATCGATCCTTACCATTCTTACATAGATATGTTCAATGGCGAATGTGTATTAGCATCATCTAACCGGGAGATACTTTTTAGCCGCCAAAGTACGGGAATCAACGGCATGAATAAATATGCCGCCCCGGGTGTACTGAATGCCTGGAATGTATTCTTCGTACCGCAATCACTGGTCGATGCTTACTACATGGCCGACGGACGTACCATCAATAATGCAAGTGAAGCCTATCCTTATGAAGAAGGTTACACAAATACGGATCTGGTATTTTCCGGAGAGAAAAACAGTAATGGCTTTACGCTGCTGAGCGGAACTCATAAATGGTATGCGAATCGTGAAATGCGCTTTTATGCAACGATTGCCTTCAATAACTCCTACTTCCCCTCCACCTCAACTCCTCCCGACAAAGTGGACCAGCAGGATGGCAAAGTGGCCAAATATTTCAGCGACTCAAAAAGTGGACGGGACTATGCCCTGAACCGTCCTCAAGGTGAAGCCGAAGAATACCCGATGACCGGATATCTCTGCCGGAAATTCCTTCATTACGAAGATTCATGGATCAGCGGCGGAAGGCAGAAAACCAAATATTGTCCGGCCTACCGTATGGCCGAAGTATATTTAAACTATGTAGAGGCGATGAATGAACTGGATCAGGCATATACCATCAACGACATTACAGTGACACGCAACACAAGCGAAATGAAACGTTGTTTCAACCTGATCCGTTACCGGGCCGGATTACCGGGCATCACCGACGCCGATGTTGCCAATGTAGAAAGAATGAGGGAGTTGATTGCACGGGAACGTCAGATCGAATTTGCCTGGGAAGGACGTAGATATCATGACCTGCGACGTACTAAAAAAGCAATTATCTACGAGAACGCACCGGTTATGGGATGTGATGTAAGCGCAACAGAAGCAGAAAAGGATAAATTTTACAACATTATCCAGGTTAAAGAAAGAGACTGGATCTACAAGGTCTTTACCCGCAGACAGACTTTCTTCCCCATACCTAAAAGTGAAGTGGATAAAAATCCTAATCTCGACCAGATGCCCGGATTTTAATAATATGTTTTTAGACAAATACATTAATACAGTTTATTATGAAACCAGATAAATTAAAGCTCATATTATTTTCCCTGTCAGCCTTCATATTTTGGAGTTGTTCGAGCGAACCGGCTGATTTTGGTGAACAATATAAAAAAACACTCTATATCGTAAACAGCCGTGATATGCTCTACGTGGGTGAACATGCTTACGGAAGTGAAAACAACTCCATGTCATTTTCAGTTTATTGTGCCTCCTCCGAACCTATCAAGTCCGACCTGACGGTTCAACTGGCAATCAACCCGAATGCACTCGACTCGCTCAATAAAAAAAGTGCATTGGGGAATCCTTTATATATCGACAAAAAATTGTTACCGGAAGCAAATTACACATCGACGGATTTATCGGTAACCATTCCGGCAAACGCTCAATACGGAGTACTTCATATACCCCTAAAGCCACAAGGGCTTGATCCCGACATCTCGTATGCCCTACCTCTCACGATCGTCTCAAACAGCGAGGCTATGATGTGAACGAGGAATTGAAAACAATGGTTTACGAAGTTAAAATGGTCAACGGATTCTCTGGAAATTATGCGGGTAGTTCTATTGAGTTACCTAAAACAATCCGTTCGGTACAGCCAACCCTGAAAGCCATGTCTTCCAATTCTGTACGGATGCCTATCCATTCATTGTCCGGAGAAGCCAGATACATAAAAACCAATTTTATGCTTCTCACTATCGGCGCGGATAGCACATCTGTTACTATAAAACCCTGGCTGGATGCCCAAATAACTGATCTGGGTAAAAGTACTTACGATAAAACAAGACAAAGTTTCTATCTAAGATACAGTTACACAGATGCAGACGGCAAAACATTCGATATAGAAGAGAAAATAACGAATCTCGACGCTCCTGTAATCGATACGGAAGAATAAGGAAGATTGAAGAAAAAGGGCACATGCTATTCCGAAAAAGCATGCGCCCTTTCTAAAAAAAGCCTGCATCCCTTTGCAACATTTTTATTTATCTGTAACTTCGTATATTCTTCCATATAAGGGAAGTACGAAGTCGCATGAAAACACATTACAACGTTATCAACTATATTTTTCTCTTACTATTTTGCCTTAAAGCATCGGGGCAGGAACCGGACATTGTACTCAATAAACTAACCCAGTTTATTCGTGCGACCGATCAGTTTTCCCAATATATTCCCCACGAAAAAGTCTACCTGCATTTCGATAACACCAGTTACTATCAGGGCGATAATATTTGGTTTACATGTTACGTCGTAACCTCCGAATTGCACCAGGCAACCGAACTGAGCAAAACCCTGTATGTCGAACTGCTCAATCCCGGAGGAGAAATAGTGGACAAGCGTGTCTTGAAAATAGAAGACGGCCGGTGCCATGGTGATTTCACGCTAGGCCAGCTTCCCTTCTATTCCGGATTTTATGAAGTCCGTGCCTACACGAAATATATGTTGAACTTCGGCGAAGACGTTATCTTCTCCCGGCTACTGCCCGTATTTAACAAGCCCAAAGAAGAGGGAAACTTCGAAGAGAAAAACATGCTGAAATACGGATACGGCAAATACCCGAAGAAACGGGAGAAGCCTCAAAAAGACAAGAAAGTAACCTTGAAACTCTATCCGGAAGGAGGAAACCTGATCCACGGCATCACTTCACGAATTGCATTCGAAATAACCGATGCATTCGGTAACCCGCTGGAAGCCTCCGGAAAGATCATCAATGAAGACAAAGAAGATATCTCCACCTTTTCAACAGTTCACGAAGGACGAGGTTTCTTCGACTATACACCTGACGAAAGCAAACGAAAAGCAATAGTCGACTACAACGGCAAACAATACCAATTTGATATGCCCAAGCCATTACCACAAGGATTCACCTTCCATGTGGACAACTTGTCTTCTCCTGACAGTCTCGAAATCTCCCTACAGAAAAATAAATATACTCCCGCCGAGAAACTGGGCCTGGTTTTTATCAGCAGAGGACAACTACATGGCTACAGCCTTATTAATGTCATCCATAATGAAACAATCCGGTTCAAAGTAGATAAAACAAACTTCCCGGCAGGTGTTGCACAAGCCATATTATTCAATTCCGATGGAGAAATACTTTGCGACCGCCTCCTATTCAACAACAAAGACAACCAATTTAGTATTCAGTCAAAAACCTCGAAAGAGACATACGAGCCTTACGAAGCAGTCGATATGGAATTTACCCTAACCGACCGGGAAGCCAATCCCGTACAAACACCTTTCTCCTTATCGGTGAGAGACGGCATGAACGAAGTTGCGTGGAATCATACTATCCTGACCGATCTACTGCTGATGTCCGAAATCAAAGGGTACGTCCGCAACCCGTCTTACTATTTCGAAGCGGACGACTCTACCCATCGCTCAGCTCTCGACCTTCTTATGATGGTGCAAGGCTGGCACCGTTATTCCTGGAAGCAGATGGCTGGTATAGAACCATTCGACTTGAAATACAGACCGGAACAAGGTATCGAAATGCACGGCCAGGTAGTTTCATTTGTCAGGAAAATACCCAAACCGAATGTCACCGTCTCTTCCTTCTTGCTCAAAAGGGGCGAAGAGGAAAAGCCCGGCAATGCGTTCGATGTATTTGTTACAGACAGCTTGGGACGTTTCGCTTTCCGTACAGATATTACCGGGAAATGGAATATGATACTGGCTGTAAGCGAAAAAGGGAAAAAGAAAGACCACCGGATCATACTGGACAGGCTTTTCACTCCGGAACCTAAGAGATACCGCTATGCCGAGATGCAAGTGAATATCGCCGATAGAGCGGAAGGAGATAAAGAAGAAAAAACTGAGCTGGAAGAAGTTCCCGATATTCAGGAACCGGAAGAAGATATCAACGCCCTGCTGACTTCTTACGAAGATTCATTGGCCAAAGCGGGAAACAAAGAAAAAATCCTCCGCCTGGATGAAGTAACCGTTACCGCTAAAAAGAGATCACGTGAAAAGGATATCTACAACAACCGATCGAAATCTATCGCCTATTACGACGTTCAGTCAGAATGGGATGATATAACGGACCAGGGCAAATACATCGGAAAAGATATCCATGAACTGATGATAAATATGAATAATAATTTCAGAAAAGCCTTCTCCAGACAGGATGAATATCTGCAATATAAAGGCAGAATGCCTCTTTTTGTAATCAACTATGAACCGACGATGGCTACTGAAATGGATTACAACAAATACAAACTGATCCGGCTCGAAGCCATCAAGTCTATCTACATCAACGAGGATATCTCCACTATGTGTAAATATGCAGACCCAAGAATATCTCCGCTGGAAATAGATAAGATATATGGTTGTGTCGTTTTTGTTGAAACATACCCGGAAGATAAAATTCCGACAGATGCCGGTAAAGGGGTACGAAAAACCTGGCTGGAAGGTTACAGCCAGGTCAAGGAATTTTATAGTCCCGATTATTCAGTGCTTCCTCCCGAACCGGATTACCGTCGCACTTTATACTGGAATCCATCCGTTACTCCGGATGAAAAAGGCAAAGCCAGTATCCGGTTCTACAATAACAGCAGATGCCGGAAGTTCAAGGTAAGTGCCGAGACAATTACAGCAGATGGAATAATCGGGGTTTACAAGTAATCAATACAAGTATAACTGTTTCATCTTCTGGATATCGACTCCTAACGTTTCTGTCAGGAACTTAGTCATGGAGCCATACTTTTCGTCTATCTTATCATAGGCGGCATTCAGATATTTTTCATCGACAGTTACTAACGGGGCGATCTGAGGATAATATTTCAAATACGAATCATATTTACCCTTAATATATTCTTTACTAAGCAAATAATCCTTCATAATCGTCGCCTTATCAACATCGAGAGCCGACAGGATAAGCATGGTCGCAACCCCGGTACGATCTTTACCAGCTGAACAATGATAACTTAACGGTAAAGAATTTTCATCCTGAAGATATTTAAAGAACTCTTTGTATTTGGCGACATAATCATCATAGCTGATCATTTCGATATACCCGTCAATCATGATCTGTGCAGTTTCTTCCTCACTAAGTCCCTTGGATATACTTCCGATAATTTCATCAGAAAATATATTACCGGCATTGATCTCTAAATTATAAGGATTCTTTACAGTAGAAGGCAATTTATCCGGAGCAGCCGGCATCATACCGCCAAATCCACCTTCTTTTTCTGTTGCAGTACGAAAATCGACAACGGTTTTCAGTCCCGTACTTGCCAAATAAGTCAGGTCGGCATCAGTCATCTTATTCATTTCGTCCGTACGGAATAATTTTCCCCAACGAACAAATTTCCCCTCTTTATTTTTTATCCCCCCCAAATCCCTGAAGTTATACGCAGTGACCGGCAACAATCTTTCCGCTAATAAAGCTTGACCTTCAGCCGTCTTAAACAAAAATACGGATCCCGGCATCGACGCTCAAATCGAAAGAGCCTTTTCCGTCACCGGTCAGACAAGGTGTATTCATATCGATATCTTCTGCTGTAGAACCGGCATATAATTCCCAGGCTTTATCGGTATCCACACTCAGCACAGCCTTTTTCGTCTCTTTATCACGGGTAATCCCAGCATCTCCACTTATATCCTTACCCGAATATCCAACAGTCGTTTTCTCATCATCGTCCCCACAAGAAACAAATACTCCGGAGGCACAAAATAGTAACAATAAACAGCTAAACAAATTCTTCTTCATAACACGCTTTTACTCATTAACAAATATTTTAAAAGGCGCGCAAGATACAGGTTTAAAACCAATTACACAAAAACAGAACCGGTTTTAGTCCCATAAATGAAATTTAGAATATCGTTTATTTATTTTGGAATATCGAATCTGATCCGATACGGAATATTGATCCATTTTCCGGTTCAAAGGTCAAACAAAACGATTCAGCAAACCGTTCCTACCACTCCGCAACTATAATTAGGCAGTCCGATTTCGATCTCCTTACTTTACAGATAAAAAGAAAAAATCATGAAAGCAATATTCCGAAATTTCCTAGTCACTCTCCGACGGTTCCGCCTGGCATCCGCTCTTAATATCCTGGGACTGAGTGTAGCATTTGCCGCCTTCATTGTTATCATGATCCAGGTACGGCATGAACAGACATTCGATACATGCTATAAAAAATCCGGTCGTATCTACCGTGTCGAATCCACGTTGATTCCTACCGAATCAAATCTCTCTTCAAGGGAAACATATACCGCCTTTTGTGCACGTCCTCTTATCGAAATGTTACTACCCTCCGTTCCACAGGTTGAATCTTATGCTATTATGTACGGAGGTTCTTCCGAAATATATGCAAAATACGAAACAGAGGAAGGAGAATCGAGAGGAATTATGATTCCGGTTCGTAAAACATCAGACGGCTTCACCTACGTTTTTACCCCTGAAATAATCGAAGGGACAGCCGTTTCCTTGTCTGAACCGGGAAAAGCCCTGCTCCCGGAAAGCCTGGCGCGGAAAATGTTCGGACAAACTTCTCCCATTGACAGGATCGTTACCTTACCGGACGGCACTTTCTTCATTATCGGTGCCGTTTACAAAGACTTTCCGGAAAACACCAGCCTGGTAAACGACGTAAAAATAAATCTGGCAGAGGAGTATAAAAACGACTGGACGGATTGGGCCCTTACCCTTTTTGTTACGCTGGCTCCGGAGACGTCACCGGAGGAAGCGGCCACACAATTGACAGACTTCTTCGGAAAAACAGGAATGGGTAAACAAATGGGATTCACCCATGAAGTCTCTTTCCGGCTTACCCCGATAGAAGAAATTTACTACCACCACGACATAAGCCTCGATATCGCTCCGAAAGGGAACCGTATGATAACAAATCTTCTGTTATCCATCGCACTGCTGATTATCGCCATTGCAGGTGCTAACTTTCTGAATTTCTCGGCGGCACTCACCCCGGCACGGATAAAAAGCATACAGATACGAAAGATATTAGGCGAATCGACAGCCAAACTCCGCTTTGCCCTTATTTTTGAAGCAGTAGGAATCTGCCTGCTCTCCTTTTTACTGGCTTTATGCTGGGTTGGCGGTTTTGGCCTATTGAAAAATACAGACATACTTCTACCCGCATTTTTTCTGGCTGGAACTGTCGGCATCGTAACAGGGATCTATCCGGCATTCTATATGACCTCATTCCGTCCGGCTCTTATCCTGAAAGGGACATTCGGCATGAGCCCGGCCGGTCGTAAACTACGGATTGTCCTGACAGGATTTCAATTTCTGATATCGACCGGACTGATAACTACCGCCTTTTTTATCTGGCTACAAAACAGACATATGTATAGTATGGAAAGCATAATGAATAACAGCCGCATTGCAACGGTCACTCTGGATAAAGAGATCATGTCCGGACAAGGGGAACTATTGATTGAGAAACTGAAGTCGGCATCTTCTGTTTCAGACGTCACCTCCTCGGACTGGCCTGTCGGTTTTCTGGATTATTATCTCTATACCTATAGTAAATCGCCGGAAGGTGAAGATATTATGTATTACTTCATCCCTGTTTCCCCTAATTTTACGGAGGTGATGGGACTCGATATTATCGAAGGGCGCAGCTTCGACAAAACGGATAAAACCTCTCAGGAAGAGAAATTAATCCTCAACGAACTGGCCGCCCGCCGATTCAATGTCAAGCCGGGAGATAAGTTTGCCAACGGCAGCCAGGTCATCGGGATTATCCGGAACTTTCACTTTATGAATCTGCGCAAGAAAATCGAACCGATGGCACTCTCTTCAAAACAAGACCAGAACACAGCCCTTCAGCCGACTCTTTATATACACATCACCGGCGACACCCATACTGCCGTCAAGCAAATCAAAGCCAGCATTGCCGCTATCGACCCGCTATATCCGGTCGATGTACAATTTTACGACCGGAAATTCGAACAGACCTACCAAAAAGAACGGGATACATCCGCCCAGATCACTTTATTCAGTTTATTGGCAGTAATCATTTCGCTGATGGGAGTATTCGGACTAGTAACATTCGAAACCCAATACCGCCGGAAAGAAATCGGCATCCGTAAAATCATGGGAGCAACAGTAACGGAAATCCTTATTATATTCTATAAAAAGTTTGCCTGGATAGTATTTGCATGCTTCCTTTTGGCTGTACCGGTCGTTTGGTACGGGGTTAATAAATGGCTGCAAGCCTTCACCTACCGGATTCCGCTCTATTGGTGGGTATTTGTACTATCGTTGTTTATTGTTATGATAATTACTTTTGTTACAGTAACTTTACAAAGCTGGCGGACAGCTACAAGCAATCCGGTACATTCGTTGAAAAGTGAATAAAAAATACTAAGTTTGCAGGAAGATGAATAAGAGAATTAAAGTATTTATCACAACACTGACAGGCTCTATCCTGTTTGCGTTGCTTTTTAAATGGTGGACGACAGGAAACCCTTTTCACCCGTCTACCATACTTTTCGGTACTATCATATTTATTCTTATCCTGATCTCACTGAGCATCAGCAATAAGTTTTTTGGTTATTTCCTCTCCTTACCGATAAAGAAAATTAAAAAGATCATCATACCGGCATTTATCATTTTTATGCTTATTATCTTATTCATTTCTCTGATTATTATCGGCTTGTTAATGTATCTATTCCATCTGATCATGGGATTGGATACTACTCATTTTATAAAGACCTTGCTCGAAGTGGAATTTCCCGCCACGATCAGATATTATTCAGTCTGTGCCCTGATTGCCTCAGCATTTTTCTTTTATAACATCTGGCGGCAGGCGGTCGACCGTGAACAGCAATTAAAAGAAGAAAATCTGACATACAAATACCGCACACTGAAAACGCAGGTCAATCCTCATTTCCTGTTCAACAGCCTGAACACGCTCTCCGAAATCATATATGTCGATACAAAGAAGGCAGACAATTATATTCAGAAACTTGCTGGCATCTACCGATATATTCTGGATCATGAAGAGACCGACTTCATCCCGTTACAGGAAGAGATCAGATTTGTAAACCAATACTTTAGCCTGCAAAAGGAGCGTGATGGCAGCAAAATACGGCTGGAAATAAATATCCGGCAACCTGAAAATTACAGGATAATCCCTATATCCTTACAGATATTAGTGGAAAATGCCCTCAAACATAATGTTGCCTCTGAAAGCAAGCCTCTGCGGATTGTTATTCATACTACAGACGATTCCTCTATCATTGTCAGCAATAACATGCAAAGAAAAAATATTTTAAACGGCTCTCACGGAATGGGGTTATCCAATCTCAAGGAAAGAGTGAACCTAATTATGGGTAAAGAAATGACGATAGAGACGGACAATGAGTTTTTCACGGTAAAATTACCAATCGACAAAATAAAATGAAAGTACTGATTATAGAAGACGAACAGCCTGCTGCGCACAAACTCATCCGTTTACTGGAAGAGGCTGATAAGCAAATCGAGGTCATTGATGTGCTTGCCTCCATAGAACAAACCATCAACTGGCTTGCCGTCCATCCCGGTCCCGAACTTATTTTTATGGATATCCAACTCGAAGACGGGATCAGTTTTGAAATCTTCGAAACCTGCAAAATACAAACTCCGGTAATCTTTATAACCGCTTACGATGAGTACGCCCTGAAAGCATTCAAGGTAAACAGTATCGATTACCTCCTGAAACCGATTGCACCGGATGACCTGAAAGCTGCTTTAGACAAATTCAACGTCCTCCACCGGCAGCAGGCAAATTATTCCAGACTCGAATCGATCATCAGCCAGTTGCAACCTAAAACTAAGGAACGGTTCCTTATCAAAATCGGCGAACATTACAGGTCAGTACAAACACTGTCCATTCATTGTTTTTTTATTATGGAGAGAAATACTTTTATCCAAACCGACACCGGAAAAACATATCCGATAGATTATTCCCTGGATAAAATCGAACAGTTGGTCGATCCCGGACAATTCTTCCGGATCAACAGGAATTTCATCGTGAATTTCTCTGCTATCCAGGATATTCTAATCTATTCGTCCGGCAGGTTAAAGATCATACTTAACGGTTGGACTGAAAAAGAAGACATACTCGTCAGCCGGGAACGTGTAACGGAATTTAAGGAGTGGATGGATAGATAGAAAGTCCCCATTTCTTCCTGTTCCCTTCCGTATCCGGATAACTTACATAAAATCCACAACTTCTAATGGTAAATAATCCTCATTTTCATTTGACTGGATTTCCTTTCCTATTCTTGCACGTATATCTAGTGCAAAGCATTCTTCTTGACTTTCAGCGGAATATTTGAATGGATAGCAAAATAAAGACCTAACAACTATTTCTCGTTTATTTAAAGGAATATGCATTAGAAATTCTGATAATTGATTCTTGGTAAAGTCGAAAGACACCTGATAATCAAAACAAACAGAACTCATTGTATATTCGAAATCATTCATCCTTATAATACTATCAATCCAAATACCATAAAAACAATGATCGACATTAGCAATTCCCAACTTCAAACAACACAAACCATAATCCGGCAGATAGTTTAAAAGTGAAGGATTAGTTAGTGCTATAGGACTAATAGTTCGATATAACTGATCCCAATTTTCATCGATCGTGAAAACATCAAAAATACCGATCGGTTCCTTTTTACTTACACTAAATATGGAAATTTCTCTACCATTGCATAACCCATACATATTCGTTCTGATATCCGGATGGATTGCATAGCTAAAAACTTGTTGTACATTTTTCCCTTCACGAATATTCTCTTTAGGAGATTTTGCATCTATAACAAGAACATTCAAATTATCCACTTGAAGTAAATAATCCGGAATTATAAAAATCTTGTTTGAGGTTGACCCTATATATACAAATGGATGAGGAATCGCTTTTGATCTAATCATTTTATTCACTCCATAAGGCTGATATCCCAATTTTTTCAATACAGGAGTTAAAATATCCTCTCGTACCGCATCTTCCTTATATTCAGGACTATTCAAAACTGCAAAATCAAAATTCTCAAATAATTTAGCATCCATGGCATTTTCTTCTTGATTTACCATCAAAGATATAAGAAAAATCAATCGAAGTCCAAATTTTATTTTCTCTAAAGATATCAAACTGTCAAATTAACTACCTTTTGGAGAGTCTGTACGGGAGAGGATCAAGACTTCTTGTTTTAAACGCGTTGAGAGACACCATATACACATCACATAAAACCAAACAATAAAACCTTTTTGCTCTTAATCAGACCACTATTGTTTCTTTTTGTCAATTAAATTCACTTATCCTAGCCGGCTCATTATTATCCATTACCAGGAATTTATTGGGGGTTTGATTGGCTTTTCTCCCCATACTCCTTAATCTTCGCCTCACAAATCCGCTTCGTTATATCCCTAAGCAATTCGACTTTTGGGATAAGCGCATCGATATCCTCTTTAGTCACGACGAAGTGAGGATTATACCGGGCATCTACATAAGCGGCTTTTAATAGTTTAAAAAGTCGTTTCTCTTCAGGAGTGTTCTGAGGGAACACAGTACTCAGATCATCGGAATAACGCCTGGTTGTAGAAGACAGTTTCGATAAATTATGCTGTTTATTATTTCGTAAGGTAAATGTCAAGCGAATAGCATAATAATAGTTTTCACAGGCTTGGTGAAGCATAAAAGAGAGTTTCTTATACTGTTCTTTTTGACTAAAATATTCTGTTGAGTCTAAAAATTCATTGGCATTGACAAACTTCTCACCAAAATACTCCTGAGCTTGCTCCTTTATCTCCGCAAAGTTAAGTTTTCTCCTACGGGATAGTTTGTATTTCCCACTATTGTAGAGTATTATACCTTCCTGCTTTATTTGTGTATAAAAATACCGCCCCTCTTCAATAAACTTATTAAGCTGCTTAATATCATCGTTGATAAACTCGACCGGAGTGTCGCGGTCAAAATCTTTTCCGGCAAAGAAGATATCTTCTACGTTATCCAGGATGGTTTCCGCTTTTTTACTGTTTATTCCGCTCGTTATCACGTAGATGTCATAATCTGATATTTTAACGGTAGGAATACCGCCGTCTTCAATTCGTATGCTACGGCGAACATAATTACCCCTCGCATAACTTCCATACAGAATAATAAACTCCGTCTGAGGTAAGCGACGAAGTATCTCCGCTACAAGAAAATTCAGTTCTTCCTGTTTGTCTTTGGGCAGATAAGCGATCGAGTCTTTCATTATGCTTGATTTTGTACAACGTTAAAATACAAAAGTACAAAAAAAGCAGAATTGCCTTTAGCTTTTTGATTCTAAATCATATATTTGCACAACGTTCCTGTTTTTATTTGTTTTGTTTGTTATTACAGAATGAATAAGTCTATATAATACAGGTAATTAAAATATCATAGTATTAATATAGGCTTGATTCCCCCGAATCAGGCTAAAAAAGGAACGTATTCATATGGACAATAATAATATAGCTGGAATAAAAGGCTATTACTATCTGCTACAACAAATTACTTCTTTATTAAATCTGTCATTACTAGAAATCAGACAGAAATATATAAACTATCCATATTGCTTAATTGACTATTTCGAAAAAGGTGTGGAAGAAAAATCGATCGAGATACGATTTGACCAGGAAGAGTTTACATTGACTTGTCTTTTCAGCAACGAAGGTAAATGTGAGTTTGTTTATTTATTCCCTGATAAAAATGAGTATGTAAAGGGATTCATCTCTTATCTGGAGATAACCCAAAACTACGACTATTTAATGAATAGATGGGCGATACCAGGTTGTTACATAAAAGCGAAGGCAATAGAACATCTATCCAATGATATTTGCCTGATGTTTTATAATTAACCGGTAATCCCTAAACCATAAGAAGACTATAGCAAAAGCCTTTTTATACTTTCTTACAGGCACGGATTATACGGATTTGACAAATTGTTTATTTATCTAAACAATGAAATCTGTATAATCCGCACTTGAATTATATTATTATGAAGAACTCACGAATATCAAACTGTCAATTTAACCCACCTATGGAAAGGCTGCACGGGAGAGAATCAAGACCTGCTACCTTTTACACCACTGTCAGCAACTTAATAAATAACATATCATCTCACTTAAAGCCAACAAAGCAGCATTATGCCACCCATATCAAATAAAACAAAACAATCAACTAAATATTTATCGTATACACCACATATTGTCAATCCACTTACAACACTCATCCGCCTTGTTATAGAACACAAAAAGTGTTATTCAACATGCTTTTATACTACAAAATAGCTTCGAAAGGGACCACAATCAACACTTATTAACAAAGAATTTCCCTTTAAATAAATCCCCATCTCGTTTAAAACGAAAAAAAACTCGTTTTAAAC
>NZ_QSDP01000120.1:0-19516 GCF_003463685.1 Parabacteroides sp. AM58-2XD | reverse complement strand
TTGACTATTACAGGTTCATTTGCCGTTTGCTTCAGCTGACGGTTTACAAGTTGTTTCTCTCTTTTGGCTTCAGCCACATTTCTCCTAGATAGAAAACTGTAAGAAATGGGACTAAAGTCCAATGAAATAGACCCTTTACTAATCCGTCAGCTGAAGCAGACGGCAAATAAACCTGTAACAAGGCTTGTTTTATTGACTGGCTTTAACACACCCCCTGCCCCCTCTCCAGAGGGGAGCCAGTTACAACCAGTCACTAAACAGATAGTTCAATTATTTCTATACTGGAGTTTCCTAATAATGTTTCATCAAATGCACTGTCATACTATCATATTTTATATAATATACAAATAATCAATATGTTATTCCATGACAGTTACCATTTTCAACTATCATAATACTGTCATAAAACCATCATTTGGACTATATTTTAACTAAGCAACATTGTTTAGGACCTAAAAAAGGCTTTGCAAATAGGATATAATTGCACTTATATATCGCTTTCCCTTCTATATGTTTTGCGAAAATATATAGACTAATCTCACAGGAATACATACTTTTTGTTCTCAAGATGCCCTTTTCAGCCTGTTTTACACCCGGATGTAGACTGTGCCCAGACCCGGGTCTCAACATTGTCGACACCCGGGTCTCGAACAACATAAGTAACTACTTCTCTGAAAATAAGTCATATACTTCAGTAAAATAAGAAGCATATATTGGGTTTCAGGACAAGACTATGATAGTTGCATGATAGGTAAATGATAGTTGAAAACAGGAACTATCATAGAGTAACATATTGATTATATGTGTATTATACAAAATATGATAGTATGATAGTTCTTTTATCACGTCATAGTTGTGAGATATATCAAGCAGCTCAAAGTCAGGTATGGAAATTTCGAGTACGAGGGACTTAGAGGCATTATATTTATCTTCGTTTGTAAATAGCCTCTATCACTCCGTTGTATTTTACAGTATTCACTAATCTCAAATTTATCATCGTATTGGTTTCCTCAAATAATCTTATACCTCCCCCAAGAACTGTCGGTATAATTGAGATTTGAAAGGTATCTATTAAATCTTCTTTAAGCAGTTGATTTATAATATCAGCTCCTCCACAAACCCAAATATTTTTCCCTTCTTCTTGTTTAATTGTTTTAACAAGTTGACAGGGATTATCACTTGTAAATATTATATCCTCTGTATTAGTTATTTGCTTATGAGTAAAAACATAAGTTTTGGCACCCAAATAAGGCCATTTATCGGGAGATAGCTCTGTTATTATTTGGTCATAAGTGGTTTTACCCATTATTATAGTATCCACAGTGGTAAAAAAAGTCGAATATGTGTCCTGCATTTCTACAGAATCATCTTGCCCTTTTATCCAATTTACAGATTTTTGGCAATCAGCTATATACCCATCAAGACTTACTGCTATATATAATATGACATTCTTCATAATATTCTCAATTGATATTTATTGCTTTATAGTCTTTTAGAGAGACAAAGTTTTCTGTTCTATATTTCAAATCTCTGGAGATGGTTATAGCCAAATCCGTGTGTAAAGTTACAAATTAATATTAAGAATTGTCGCGATTTTGCTAAGAAACAGCCTTTTTTACAAACGATAGACCTCCCACGCTTCTCAAAGATCAGCGCACCCGGGAGGTCTTTGAGTTATAGATTTATGGCTGCAAACATATACAACAAGAAATCTTTCAGTTTGTCAGAACAAGTGGAGATACTTGAAAATAAAGGGTTACTTTTTTATGGCAAGAAAGAAGCAGAACGATTTCTCTTTGATGTATCAGATTATTATTTTTAATGTAGTTGTTTCTGCTTTTAGTCGGATTCTAACAATTTTCTTACCTTTGATGTTACATTGTTATATTATCTGTTGATTTGATAAAGGTAAGGAATGAAGATGGATGAAACGGTATATTTGTATAAAGGTGAAGTCTTTTATTTTAAGGATTCTCCCCTGAAGTTTGATGAATCTTATAGTTATTATCCTGACGGAGCATTGGTGGTCTGTCGAGGAAAAATCATAGAAGCCGGAGCTTATGAAAATATAAAAGAGCGTTATCCGGAGGCATTCGTTACTGATTATTCCGGGAAACTTCTGATGCCCGGCCTGATCGATTCACATATCCATTATCCTCAGTCGGAAATGATAGGTATGTATGGCAAACAGCTGCTCGATTGGCTGAACGAATATACGTATCCCACGGAAGAGGCTTTTGGAGATTCTGAATATGCCGGACGGGTAGCCCGTTTCTTTGTAAATGAACTTTTTCGCAACGGCACTACGACCTGTATGGCTTATGCAACGGTTCATAAAGAATCTGTTAATGCTCTCTTTTCGGTTGCTTCCGAATATAACATGCAAATGCTGACCGGTAAGGTCCTGATGAACCGTAACGCACCGCAGTCTTTGATGGATACTGAAGAAAGCGGAGAGGCTGATAGTCGGGAGCTGATCGAAGCCTGGCATAAAAAGGGACGTAATCTTTATGTGATTACTCCCCGTTTTTCTATTACTTCCACTCATGGTCAATTGATTAGTGCCGCCCGTTTGCATGAAGAATATCCCGATACTTACATTCAAACGCATTTGTCGGAAAACCGGAATGAAATAGATTCAGCCCTTGAATTGTCTCCGGAATGTTCTGACTATCTGGAAGTTTATGAACGGGCAGGATTGGTTACCGAACGTTCCGTATTCGGCCATTGCATTCATCTATCCGATTCGGAATGTCGCCGAATGGCCGAGGCTGGAGCGATAATAGCCCATTGCCCCACGTCAAACTTGTTTTTGGGAAGCGGCCTGTTCGATATGCAACAGGCAAACCGGATCAATATCCAAACGACATTGGCTACAGACGTTGGTGCCGGCACATCTTTCTCTTTATTCCGGACCATGGGAGAGTCCTATAAAGTACAACAACTGAACGGGTATCCTATGTCTGTATTCGAATCATTATATAAATGTACGCGCGGTACGGCTAAAGCCTTGAAACTGGATGATAAGATAGGCAGTTTCGACCAGGGCAGGGATGCTGATTTTATTGTAGTTGATTGTACGGCTACTCCTTCCCAGCAAATGCGGAAAGAATATCTTGAACGTAAGGGGAAATGGAATCTTGAAAATAAATTGTTCGGTATCCAGACGTTGGGGGATGACCGTAATATTGTTGCAACTTATGTGGCGGGGAATCCTGTTTACCAGTCAGATACGTGCAATCATCAGAAAACAGGTATGTAAAACGACTGTAATAATAATCCAAAGGCGTTCGGCAGTAGCCGGACGCAATTTGAAGAAACGATATTCCAGTCCTCCATGTTTACAGGTGGAGAGGCAGTCGCCGCAATAAGTACAGGTGTAGCCGATTTTTCCTTTCTCTATATTTTCTTTGTGCAACGCATCATATTTGCATGATTTCAGACAAGCCATGCAGTGTGTACAGTCTGTATTGAGTTTTACCCGGAAAGGAGAGAGGTACTTCATAAAAGACACCAGTGTTCCTATCGGACAATAACTACTGCAATGGATCATCTTTTTCTTCCGGCGTGATAGTATCAACATGATACCCAGTCCAATAATCCCGACAATCAGTCCGGCAACCGTTGCCATCCATCCGTTTGCCCCGGATAACCGTAATGCAATAGCCCCTGCTATTACCAGAAAAAATACACTGTAACGTAATTGCTTATGATAGTGAAAAACATTCTTTTCTGTCTTCCCTTTTGCGCTCCATGCATCAAATGCCCCGAAATAACAAAGCTGGCTGCACCAGGCAGGTCCCGAAAGCAGCAATGTACTCAGGAAAAGTATCGGCATAAACAATCCCTCTAACCGGTAAATCGGACCGGCCAGTATGATTGCCGGAACGGGTAAATGCAGCTTTCCGGTCATCAGAAAGACAGAATCGACAGTTACGCCTAAAAGTAACTGTCCGAAGAAAACAATAGAAAAAAGCAACCACGCCCGGACTCGCCATTTGGGGCGTTCTTTCCGATCCTGCATTTTATAACTGAGCAGTGCCCCGTAAATAATGGCGATACCAACCTGTATCCATCCTGCGGATGGCATAAGCCGTTCCGATAGCAGCAATGGTTTTTCAGGAACGACCTGCACGATCGTCAATAAAATCGCAATCAGTATCGCCGTTATAACTGAAGTACAAAGAAACTGTTTATTCATCTCCCACAAGTTCCGGAAATCCATTCTTCAAGACTTCTTTCGCTTTTTCGTAATCACTCTCAAAAACATAAATCTCGATCTGGAATCCCGGAATATTCCCGAATACCGTAGAGAGATGTTCGTTCCTGAGAAAAGATTCTATACCTTCATTTCTTAACGCGCTTTGTAACAGGCTAGCCTGAACATTATTATCCGCTGTTGATAAAAGAATCGTTTCCATACTATTGAGTTTTATGTATTACTACTTCTACAAAGATACTTTTTTTATCCCTAAAACATATTGTATGGATGAAATAATAAAGAATCAGATGATGTTATTTTTCCGTGATTCTCCGCGTGTTCTGTGTTGTCCGTGTACCATTAAAATGGCTATTTCGCAAAAAATATACATTGTTATATTATACATTGATGCATATTTTGTCTATTTGTCTTATCTATTAATTGAATTACAGATTGTGAGTTCACCTTTTCAATATTGAATACAATAATAATATGAAACTCCTGAAAGTGTTGTTACTATGCCTTTTCTCTTTTGTAACGCTGCAAATCATTGCAGAGAAGAAGGCTTCGTATGTTCAAAACCCTCAGGAGGTTAATCTTTCAGATTTTCGGGGACAAGCAATTCAGCCTGCTGTTTTTCTGATTCGTGATATCCAACCGGTCCCCGTATTATTTAATAGTCTTGACTGGTTCATTCTGTTGTTGATCCCAGTAGTATTATTAATTGTCAGTCTTTCAAGCAGACTGTACCTGCACAAACTTTTTGATCAGGAAAAAGTCTTCTTACGATATAAAATATTCCTTTGGCAGAAGCGGTATTCCTGCTTCACCCTTTGCTGCATGCTTAATTAAATCTGTTTCAGGAAAAATTTGAATCCCTGCTGTCGTCTGGCAGGGGAAACGTTTGGTGTATCCGGTGGATACATCTAGTTGCTTTATTACCTGAAATACAAACTAAAACAAATTATTATGCATGCCATATACAGGAATTTTATTTCCGCACTACGATTCAATAAAACAGCAGCCATACTGAATATTATGGGATTGGCGATTGCCTATATCGTTTTTGCAACGATTTATGCACAGGTTGATTTTGCCAATAAATTTGACCGGTTCCATCCACAAGTGGATCATATTTACAGGGTAGACTGTAAAACCCCTGCATCTGTATGGTCCGTACATTCCAGATTGCTGATCGATGCTTTTGTGTCTACTTCTCCTTATATACAGAAAAGTACGTTGATCAATCCCTTTATCGGAGAATGTTATTTTACGACCGATGTCAACGGTAACCAGACTGGTTTCAAAGAAACGGTACAAACTTGTTCTCCGGATATCACCGGGATATTTGATTTTGTTTTCCGCGAGGGGACTCCCGATTGTTTGAAGCAGCCGGAGATGTGCCTGATACCCGAAAGTCTGGCCCGCAGGATATTCGGGAGTATTTCGGTTGTCGGAAAACAATTGACGGCAGAAGGAAATATCTGGACGAAAGACAGGAAATCATTGACCGTAGGAGGTGTCTATAAAGATTTCCGGAAAATAGTCAGCTGGCAAATGCTGTTTATACGGCAGTTAGTCCCTCTTACCAGTATGAATCATGGGATGATTATACTTATGTCTGTTATATCCTTGTCACTCCGGGAGCGGATAAGAAGGAGATATGTTCCGCTTTTGCCCGTTGTTTCAATGTGGGAGATGCACCGGACTATAAAGAAGCGGAAGTCAAGCTGACGAACCTGGCGGATATCTATTATGAGCCGGTCACTTCCCAGATGAAGTTTATCAAATCAGGAAAGAAAGAAAACATGAACCGGATGCTGATGGTGGCTTTTCTGGTGGCGTTGATTGCGATGATCAATTATATCAACTATTCGGTGGCCCTTATACCTTACCGGATTAAAAGCATCAATATCCGGAAGATTGCCGGGGCATCGGTTGCCAGGCTGCGTTGTGCCCAACTGTTTGAATCCGTTGTGATTTCGCTGGTGGCTTGCCTGCCAGCCGTATTGTTGAACTTGTCTCTTGATATACCGGTTCTCTTGCGGCTGGTTTCTTTGTCTTTGGCGGTAGGATTCATTGCGGGTATCTATCCGGCCGTTAGCGCCACTTCCATTTCCATGCAGATGGCATTGAAAGGTTCTTATGGATTGTCTCCCAAAGGTTTGGCATTAAGGAAAATGCTTATAGGTATCCAATATGTAATTTCTTTTACTTTGGTTATTCTGGCATTTGTGATCTATCAGCAGAACAGATATATGGAATCCCGTTCATTCGGATATGGTAAAAACCGTATTGCAGTAGTTGTGCTGAATGGGAAAATGGTCGGGAAGATCGACCTGTTCACGAATGAATTGAAGAAATATTCCGGTATTGAAGATGTTGCTTTTTCTTCCGCAAAGGTCGGAGCAGAAGAGTTATACCGGGGCGGCGGAGCAGAAAAGAATAACGAAATGATGTATTTTCATTATTTGAATGTTTCGCCCAACTTCCTGTCAGTGATGGATATCCCGGTAATGGAAGGAAGGTGTCCCCGCCAGGAAGATCGGCAATCCAAAGAGTTATTATTCGTCTTTAACCGGAAAGCGAAAGAAGAATACGGACTGGAGGTCGGGGACAGGCTCATTACCTACTGGAAGGATAAAGGAATGGTTATCGGGATCACGGATGAATTGAAAATAAATTCTTTGCGGACCGGTGCTTACCCGTTGGCTTTCGTCATTAATGAAAAGAATGCCGGCATGCCGGTTGCCTGTATAAAGATAAGGCAAGGGGCGGATATGGAAAAGGCGACAGAGCATATACGGCAAACATTTAAAGAGATCGATCCTGCTTATCCTGTTGAAATAGAGTATTATGAAACGATTATCAGGCAACTTTACCGGGATGAAATACGTACCGGACGGATTGTTTCCGCCTCATGTCTTGCCTCTGTCCTGATCTCTTTGTCGGGTATTTTGGGATTGGTATTATTTGAAACCCAATATCGGCGTAGGGAGATTGCGATACGGAAAGTACTCGGTGCGACCGTAAAAGATGTTTTATACCGGTTTAACAGGACGTATCTGATGGTATTGATCGTGAGTTTTGTTATCTCTGTACCTGTATCCATCTATTTTGCAGGCGAATGGTTGAAGAATTTTGCATATAAAGTACCGCTAGACTGGATGGTTTATGTAGTATCGTTTTTCTCTATCCTGCTACTAACGGTTTTTGTTGTTACCCTGCAAACCTGGCGGACGGCAAACGAGAATCCAGTGAAGTCCTTGTCTGTCAATTAAGTGTGGTATTTATTTGTTTCTTGTTGGCAGAGGACGTAAAATATAGTACTTTCGTGCTGATTTTATTAAGGTATAAAAAGGATAGGATGAGCCAAAAAGCATCTATATGGAATCCCTGGCACGGCTGTCACAAATTGAGTGAAGGGTGCCGGCATTGCTATGTTTATCGTACCGACGGTAAATATGGTAAAGACAGTTCTGTCATCGCAAAGACGGAAAAGTTTGATTTGCCTTTGCAGCAGAAAAAGAATAAGACCTATAAGATTCCTTCGGGAAACCTTGTTTATACCTGCTTTACTTCCGATTTTCTGATTGAAGATGCGGATGAATGGCGTGCCGAAGCCTGGGAAATGATACGGACGCGACGGGATCTTGATTTTCTGTTTATTACCAAACGGATCGACCGGTTGCATGAATGTCTTCCGGATGACTGGGGAGATGGCTATGACCATGTAACTATTTGTTGTACCATGGAAAATCAGGACCGGATAGATTATCGCCTGCCTATCTATAAAGCAGCTCCGATAAAACATAAAATCATTATTTGCGAACCGCTTCTCGGTCCCATTGATTTCAGGGGTGAACTGGGAGATTGGGTGGAACAGGTGGTGGCCGGCGGGGAATCCGGTAAAGAGGCCCGTATATGCAATTATGACTGGGTGCTGGATATCCGCCGGCAATGTATGGAGGCAGATGTCGGTTTCTGGTTTAAGCAAACCGGTTCGTATTTGCTGAAAGAAGGTTGCGAATATAAAATTGCCCGTCAGTTTCAACACTCACAGGCAAGGAAAGCTGGGATAAATTATGAACGGAAGAAGGAAAAATAAGAATGCAATGCAGGTTTTAAAATACCTGCATTGCGTTTTTAACACTTGTGACTCCGATTAAACGGTCATATTGCGTTCCCATAGGACGGTAATAGACGTAAATGGTGTATTCGTTTTCCGCCTGGTAATAATTACCTTCTATCGGGCCGGTTTCTCCGACTGTGCTGCCGTTGGGTACGAATAGGTATTGATAATTATAGCCTCCTTGTTTCAGGAGTACTACTTTTTCGTATTGGTGGGTTTCAAAGTTATATCCCATTTTACTCTTTTCATCGAGGACATTGTGGAACAGTTCGCCGTTCAGATAGACATTTCCGTCAAGGAACGGATCGCAAGCCAAAGCGAAATGCACGATACAGTAATCCGCTTCCGTATCTGGGTCGTCACAACTGCTGCAACGGATAAAGAAACGGCCGTCCTGATCCTGATCATACTGATAGGTCTGGTCGCTGCGCTTGTGGTCGGTCATCAGTTCTACATTATAATAAGGATTGTGGTACGAAATGCTTTCTATGTGCATCCCGTTATATTTCGTACTCAAAAATTCCATGCGACGGTATTCATTTCCGGCAGAGAAGATCAGACTGCGGTTGTTTGTGTAACCAATCTGATTTTCAAGAATAGTCGTCGGTTGAAGCCCTGATACGGCATTATCGCGCCGGTTATCCTGATAGACATATATTTTCAGGTCTGTTTGCGGATAAGGTATCGGGAAGTTTTTGTTATTGACCGTGAAACTTACCTGTTGGTGAGTCTGGTTCGTATCGATATCCGTATTTCCGCTAACGGAGGCTGAAATGCCGACCATCGGTTCCACAACCGAAAAACAAGCGGTAAGGACTATCTGGTCGGGGATGTCTTCGTTGTAGATCTGCACGGCATAATTTCCCGAAACTTTGAACTGGATGTCCTCATTCGGAAGCAGCAGATTGTAGTTTGTATACTGCGTTGTGGTGTTAATGGAATTGGCGAAGTCATCTATCGTTAATCCTTGAAAACCACTCATATACTGAATGGGAGAGAGGATGGACCTCTGCCAGTTGGCATCACAATGAATGATAGAATAGGAATAGCGCACGCCTCCCTGTTCCAACGCATCGAAGTTGATCTGGATCTGTTGATCTCCGTTCAGTTCGATATAAGGCTCGGAAATAAACTCTCCGGCCACCTTCACCTGAAGGGTTTTTATCAGCTTGCTGTTAACGTCGGTAAAGTACGTTTGCTGAGCATTGGCCTGCATTGTAGCGGCACAAAACAACAAAAATAGTAAACAATACACTCTCATTTTCATATATCTTTCTTTGACGGTACAAAATTATGGAATTATTTCTCTAATTATTTCTTTAATCCTGCTTTAAAGCATAAAATTTTATGTACATTTTGCGGGAAAATTACATATAAACAATTTTAGTTGTATCATGGCAAATGTGATTAAGATTAAAAAGGGTTTAGACATTAATCTGAAGGGTAAAGCTTCGGAAGTACTGCTAAACGCCGGGAAAAGTGATAGCTATGCTATCGTTCCCGACTATTATAACGGTATTACCCCCAAAGTTGTTGCCAAAGTAGGAGAAAAAGTCAAAGCCGGTTCTGTATTGATGATCGATAAGAACCGCCCGGAGATCAAGTTTGTTTCGCCCGTGAGTGGCGAAGTAACTGCCGTAAACCGAGGAGAGAAGCGTAAAGTGCTTAGCATCGTTGTTAAGCCGGATACGCAGATCGAATATGAAGATTTCGGCAAGAAAAATGTGTCTTCACTGAAGAGTGAAGAGGTAAAAGAAGCCCTGCTCAATGGTGGTATGTGGCCTTTTATCAAACAGCGTCCGTACGATATCGTAGCTACGCCGTCAGATGAACCGCGCGACATTTTTGTGTCGGCTTTCTATTCTGCACCGTTGGCTCCGAATTTCGATTTCATTCTGAAAGGACAGGAAGCTGATTTCCAGACTGGGTTGGATGCATTGGCAAAACTTACCAAAGGTAAAGTGTATGTCGGTGTCAGAAATGGTTCTTCCGTGAATGTGAAAGGTGTTGAAACAGTTGAGTTTGAAGGTCCGCATCCTGCTGGAAACGTAGGTGTGCAGATCAATCATATCAAGCCTATCAACAAGTCGGAAGTTGTTTGGGTGGTAAACCCGGCAGATGTGATCGTTATTGGTCGCCTGTTCAATAAAGGCGTGGCTGATTTTAGCCGTTTAGTCGTATTAACCGGTTCTGAAACAACAGAAAGAGGTTATATCAAGACTATTTCCGGTTGTACGATCAACAGTCTTGTTTCAGGAAAGATCCTGGAAGGCAAGGAAGACCTCCGTATAATCAGCGGTAACGTGCTGACCGGTACTAAAGTTCGTAAGGACGATTATCTGGGTGCTTATGATAACCAGATCACTGTGATTCCGGAAGGAGATAAAACTTACGACTTCTTTGGTTGGGCAACTCCCGGGTTTGGAAAATACAGTGTAAGTCACTCTTTCTTTACATGGCTGGCTCCTAAAAGCAAAGAGTATGTAATTGATGCCCGTATCAAGGGTGGCAAACGTGCCATGATCATGTCGAATGAATATGAAAAAGTGTTCCCGATGAGCATTTATCCTGAATACCTGTTGAAAGCTATTATCGCTTTCGATATTGATAAAATGGAAAATCTGGGTATTTATGAAGTTGCTCCGGAAGATTTTGCACTTTGCGAATTTGTTGACACTTCCAAGATCGAGATCCAGAAGATCGTACGTCAGGGATTGGATCTGTTATACAAGGAAATGAATTAATAACATAAAAAATTAGAATACATTGAAAGCGTTAAGGAATTACCTCGACAAGATTAAGCCTAACTTTGAGGAAGGCGGAAAGCTGGCGATGTTCCGTTCTGTATTCGAAGGTGTTGAAACATTCTTATTTGTTCCGAGCACCACTTCGAAATCAGGCGTGCATATTCACGACTATATCGATTCTAAGCGTACTATGACTGTGGTTATTATCGCTTTGTTGCCTGCTTTGCTTTTTGGTATGTACAACGTCGGCTATCAACACAATTTGGCTGTTGGTACTGATCCGGGATTTTTGATGACCTTCATCTTCGGTTTCCTGGCCGTACTGCCTAAGATTATTGTTTCGTATGTAGTTGGTCTGGGTATCGAGTTTGCTGTTGCCCAGGTGAAAAAAGAAGAAATTCAGGAAGGTTTCCTGGTTTCCGGTATATTGATTCCGATGATTGTTCCCATCGATACTCCGCTGTGGATGATTGCTGTGGCTACGGCTTTTGCAGTTGTTTTTGCCAAGGAAGTATTTGGTGGTACAGGTTACAACGTGTTTAACGTTGCATTGGTTACCCGTGCATTCCTGTTCTTTGCATATCCGGCTGCCATGTCTGGCGACCAGGTATTCGTTCGCACTGCCGATACATTCGGTATGGGTGCCGGACAGGTAGTTGACGGTTTCTCTGGTGCAACACCGCTGGGACAGGTTGCTATCGCCGGTAAAGAAATGATCGGTTCGTTCCAGGCAGTTGACGTATTAGGTCAGCCGATTTCAACCTGGGATATGTTCCTGGGATTGATTCCGGGTTCTATCGGTGAAACTTCCGTACTGGCTATCCTGATCGGTGCTGTGATATTGCTGTACACCGGCATTGCCAGCTGGAAGACAATGGTTTCCGTATTTGTGGGTGGTGCGTTTATGGCTGCCATTTTCAATATGATCGGAACAACGGTTGCTATGTGTGTATCTCCTCTGGATCATTTGTTCTTAGGTGGTTTTGCCTTCGGTGCCGTGTTTATGGCTACAGACCCTGTAACATCTGCCCGTACTGAAACTGGTAAATATATCTATGGTTTCCTTGTAGGTGCTATGGCTATCATTATCCGTGCGTTGAACCCGGGTTATCCTGAAGGTATGATGCTTGCTATCCTGTTGATGAACGTATTTGCTCCGCTGATTGACTATTATGTAGTTGAAGCAAACATTAACAGAAGAATCAATCGTGTAAAACTGAATAAATAAGAAGGAGTATGGCAACTAAAAAATATAAATGTAAAGTTTGCGGTTATATCCACGAAGGAGACAAAGCTCCGGATGTATGCCCTTTATGTGCAGCCCCTTCTTCAGATTTTGAAGAGATCAAACCAGAAAAGAAAGGTGGTATGAACAGAGATAGTAATGCATATACTATAATATATGCATCTGTAATGGTTCTTCTGGTAGCGGTTGTGTTGGCTTTCACTTCACAGTCACTGAGAAGTTTCCAGAAAGAAAATGAAGATAATGATAAGAGACAGCAGATCTTGCGTTCTATCAATGTTTCGGTTCCGGCTAACGAGGCTAAAGTGAAATATGGAGAATTGATTAAGGAAGCTTTCCTTGTTAATGAAAACGGAGAGAAAGTTGAAGGGGATGCTTTTACTGCAACAGCCGATCAACACCCAGTATATGTGGCAAATGTTAATGGTGAAACAAAATATATCATGGCTTTGTCCGGAGCGGGTCTTTGGGGTCCGTTATGGGGGTATATTTCCGTAGATTCGGATAAGAATACTGTTTTTGGTGCAGACTTCAGCCATCAGGGGGAAACTCCAGGTTTGGGTGCTGAAATCGCAAAACCTGCATTTAGTAACGAGTTTAAAGGTAAGAAGCTGTTTATGGACGGATCTTTCAAATCCATAGCTGTAGTTAAGCCGGGTAAAAGCGTTGCCGGACAGGATTATGTGGACGGTATTTCAGGTGGTACGATCACAAGTCAGGGGGTTGACCATATGTTATTTAATAGCCTGAGTGGTTATGTTAAGTTTTTAACCTCGCAAAATCAGTAAAAGATGGGATTAATGTCAAGTAAAAATAAAGAAGTACTGTTAGGCCCGTTGAGCAAAAACAACCCTGTTATCGTTCAGATGTTGGGTATTTGTTCTGCACTGGCTGTAACATCTAAACTTGAGCCGTCTATTGTTATGGGTATTTCCGTGACGGCTGTTGTGGCTTTTGCCAACGTGATTATTTCGTTACTGCGTAATACAATTCCTAACCGTATCCGTATTATCGTACAGTTGGTTGTTGTTGCTGCGCTGGTAACTATCGTAAGTGAAGTATTGAAAGCATTTGCCTATGACGTAAATAAGCAGCTTTCTGTGTTCGTTGGTCTGATCATTACCAACTGTATCCTGATGGGACGTCTGGAAGCATTCGCCCTGGGTAACGGTCCGTGGGAATCTTTCCTGGACGGTATCGGTAATGGTCTTGGATATGGTTTGATTCTGGTGATCGTAGGTTTCTTCCGCGAATTGCTGGGTTCAGGTACGCTACTTGGATTCCAGGTGATTCCGCAGGCTTTCTACGACTTCGGCTATGTAACAACGGTTTGATGATCCTGCCTCCGATGGCTTTGATCGTAATCGCCGTGATTATATGGGTTCACCGTTCAAAGAACAAAGAACTTCAAGAAAATTAATGCAAACTATTAAACGAATAATAGAATGGAAGAATATTTAAGCACGTTTGTCCGCTCGATCTTCGTAGACAACATGATTTTCGCATACTATCTGGGTATGTGTTCTTTCCTGGCTGTTTCCAAGAACGTAAAGACTGCTTTAGGATTGGGTATGGCTGTAACGTTCATCCTGGTATGTACGTTACCGATCAACTATATGCTCGAAAATTATATTTTGAAAGAAGGCGCCATGAGTTGGTTGGGCGCTGAATATGCAGGTGTGAACCTGAGTTTCCTTTCGCTGATCATTTTCATTGCCATCATCGCTTCATTTACGCAGTTGGTTGAAATGGTAGTAGAAAAGTTTGCTCCGGCCCTGTATGCTTCTCTGGGTATCTTCTTGCCGCTGATCGCTGTGAACTGTGCGATTTTGGGTGGATCTCTGTTTATGCAGCAGAAAGCATTCTCTAATGTAGGGGTTGCTACTGTATACGGTTTGGGTTCTGGTATCGGTTGGATGCTGGCTATCGTTGGTATGGCTGCAATCCGCGAAAAATTAGCTTATTCAGATATTCCAAAGCCTTTGAAAGGTCTGGGTATCACCTTTATCATTACCGGTCTGATGGGTATGGCATTTATGTGCTTCTCCGGACTTAAGATCTAAGTATTAACGCATTAAACAAAAATAAAGATGATTATATTAATGTCGGGCGGACTTACCATTGCAGTGGGAGCGGTTGTATTCCTGGTGATTACACTGATCCTTGTAGGTGCGCTTTTATTTGCGAAAGCAAAATTAATACCATCGGGCAATGTGAGGATGGTTGTTAACGGAGAGAAGGAATACGACGTTCCTATCGGGGGAACCGTATTGAATACACTTCAGAGCGAAGGTATTTTCCTGTCATCTGCTTGTGGTGGTAGCGGTAGCTGCGGACAGTGTCGTTGCCAGGTGCCGGAAGGTGGCGGAAACATTCTTCCTACGGAAGTTGGTTTCTTTTCCCGTAAGCAGATCAAGGATCATTGGAGACTGGGATGTCAGACGAAGATAAAAGAAGATATCAAAATCAAAGTTCCTGATGAAGTATTCGGTGTAAAAGAATGGGAATGCGAAGTAATCAGCAACAAGAACGTGGCTACTTTTATCAAAGAGTTTATCGTGGCATTGCCTAAGGGTGAACACATGGATTTCGTTCCGGGTTCTTATGCACAGATCAAGATTCCTGCATATACTATGGATTATGACAAGGATATCGATAAAGACTTGATCGGTGAAGGTTACCTGCCGGCATGGAAGAACTTCGGTTTGTTCGGCTTGAAGTGCCAGAACACCGAACCGACTATCCGTGCTTACTCAATGGCTAACTATCCTGCTGAAGGCGACCGTATTATGTTGACTGTACGTATCGCTACTCCTCCTTTCAAACCGAGAGAACAGGGTCCTGGATTCCAGGATGTAATGCCGGGTATCGCTTCTTCTTATATCTTTACCCTGAAACCGGGTGACAAGGTAACAATGAGCGGTCCTTACGGTGATTTCCATCCGATCTTCGACTCTAAGAGGGAAATGATGTGGGTCGGTGGTGGTGCCGGTATGGCTCCGTTGCGTGCTCAGATTATGCACATGACTAAGACACTGAAGACTACAGATCGTAAGATGTCTTATTTCTATGGTGCACGTGCTTTGAACGAAGTGTTCTATCTGGAGGACTTCCTGGAAATAGAAAAGGAATTCCCGAATTTCACATTCCACTTGGCGCTTGACCGTCCTGATCCAGCTGCTGATGCAGCCGGAGTAAAATATACAGCCGGTTTTGTTCATCAGGTAATTTACGATACTTATCTGAAGGATCACGAAGCTCCGGAAGATATCGAATACTACATGTGTGGTCCGGGCCCGATGTCGAAAGCTGTAGAAAATATGCTTGACAATCTGGGTGTACCTCGTGAAATGTTACATTTCGATGACTTCGGTGCATAATTGAAAGGTCGATTATAGATCTAAATAATGGAAAGGGAGGAAAATTAAAGTTTTCTTCCCTTTTTTCTTTTCTGTTCTATTTATTAAAAAGCTATATAAAATACATATACCCAATTTATTATATAGTTCTGAAACCTGAATTTCAACAAATTTTCTATAGAAAAACGAATAAAATGTACTTTCCTATGTAATATCATGCAGCATTTTTCGTTCTTATTACATCTTAGCTAATAGAGACATAAAAATTGAGCAAGATTATGAAGCCGTTGATTTTATCTTTTTTTGCAGTCATACTGGGTTATTCTCTTCTTTTCAATGAGAAAGAAGAAATCAGCCAGCCGATCCATGGGATTGATAATTCAGTGTATATCCATAAAGCGGATACGCCGAGAATCGATTCTATCGCTATCTATCATAACAGAACCGCTTCTGTTTTATAAAAAATACTCCTAATAGCAATATTTATTCTGTAAATGTTTGTTTATTAAATAAATATTGCTATGTTTGTTCCGTATAATTGTTAACATACGGAAATGCTATACCAGTTTATTACTATATATACTTCTGAATTTTGGATGACAATGCTCCTGGGAGTGTTGGCTTTTTTGTGTTTACCTGTTGTCACAGGTGAAATAAGCAAGTTTTTTCAAACTGATAATGCGACCCGATTAATTCCGGTTGCTTCTGATTCTGTTTTTGCGGGGGAACAGGAAGGAACAACTGAATATAAGGTCTGCATGATGCCTCATATATTTCAAACTAAATTTTTGATAAGGAATTACAGTCACTGGTTGGGCTGACGAACCCTTGTCCGGCAACCATACGTTGAAGGATAAGGGGAGATGCTTTGTGTAAAAAATGTAATACTTGTTTATCTGTCTGTTTTCAGGTAAATAAGAATAAAGCTATTGTCTCTTCTTATCTGTTTTTCTCATTCCAGCTCTTTATATTCAGGGATACCTTCCAGAAAAGAATAAGTGAGATTTTCGTAGTCTATTTTACAGCAGAAATGGCTGATGCCGTTGCTGACTGCGAGGTAACGTACATGCAGCACCATGTTGTAACGTACTATCTGGTCGAATACAGCACTCGTTATCTCAATGGAGGGGGCTTTGTACTCTACGATCATTAAAGGGGCTAAAAAGCGGTTGTATGCGACTGAATCGCATCGTTTGGATGTTCCGTTTAATTTTAATGGAACTTCATTTGCCAATAGTTCTTTGGGATATCCTTTATGCGTAATCAAGTAATTTACAAAGTGTTGGCGGACCCATTCTTCAGGAGTCAGTGCAACATATTTGCGGCGTACGGGATCGAATATAGTGTGTTTCCCGTCTTTTTCCTTTACTTTCGCAGCGAATGTTGGTAAGTTTAATGACAGCATTTATTATATTTGTCGTTTATATTATACACAATAATTATACCCTCAAAGGTAATGATTTATGAAAACAAAACAAGAAATCGTTGAAAATTGGCTACCTCGTTATACGGAACGTAAGCTGGAAGATTTTGATAAGTATATACTACTCACGAACTTTACCAAATACGTAGAACTATTTGCCGAGAATTTTAATGTTCCTATACTTGGACTGAAAAGCTCGATGCCGAATGCTTCGGCCGAAGGTATTACTATCATTAATTTTGGGATGGGAAGTGCGAATGCTGCAACGATCATGGATCTTTTATCGGCTGTTACCCCCAAGGCTGTGCTGTTTCTGGGAAAATGCGGAGGATTGAAAACGGCTAATAATCTGGGAGACTATGTTCTTCCAATTGCAGCGATCCGCGGAGAAGGAACTTCCAATGAATATCTGCCGCCGGAGGTGCCGTCGCTTCCCGCTTTTTCCATGTTACGTGCCATCTCTTCTGCCGTCCGCGACCAGGGAAAAGATTACTGGACCGGGACGATTTATACAACCAATCGGCGTGTCTGGGAATATGATACGGCATTCAAAGATTATCTGAAGCGGACACATGCGACCGGCATAGATATGGAGACCGCCACATTACTCACTGCCGGCTTTGCAAACAAGATTCCGACCGGTGCTTTACTGATGATCTCGGATAAGCCGATGGAGGAAGACGGTGTAAAAACAGAAGCCAGCGACCGTATCGTTACCCGTAGCTTTGCTCCGGAACATGTGAAATTGGGTATTGAAGCACTCCATCAGATCATAGATGAGAAGAAAACGGTACGCCACATCCGTTTTAGTTGGTAATAATTAAGTCTTTATTATGGCAAAAAAAGAAAATACGTTTGAAGAAATATGCCGGGATATCGTGGCCAAGAAGTTCCAGCCCGTTTATATATTAATGGGTGAAGAGCCTTTCTTTATGGACCGGATTACAGACCTGCTTATTGAAAATGTGCTTGCTGAATCCGAGCGCGACTTTAATCAGATGATTATGTATGGGGCGGATACGGATGCGGCTATGATTATAAATGCAGCTCGCCGGTTTCCGATGATGTCGGAATATCAATTGGTGGTTGTGCGGGAAGCCCAGTTGGTCCGTGATATAGAATTGCTGACCAACTATGTGAAAAATCCGCTTAAGTCGACTGTGCTGGTTGTTAACTATAAGTATAAGAATCTGGACAGGCGGAAAACATTGGCCGCTGCAACCGAAAAGAACGGGATTCTATTCGAATCGAAAAAGATTCCGGATTATAAAATGCCGGGGTTTATCGTCTCATTTATGCAGCAACGTTCCATAGGAATCGATCAGAAGGCCGCTCAAATGCTCTCAGACTTCCTTGGAAACGATTTAAGCCGTCTAAGTAAGGAATTGGACAAGCTGGCGTTGATTTTGCCTGAAAAGGCTCCAAAACGCGTCACTCCGGAACTGATAGAACAGAATATAGGAATCAGTAAAGAATACAATAACTTTGAGTTAATAAAAGCACTTGCTGTAAAGGATGTTTTAAAAGCAAACCGGATTGCCCAGTACTTTGAAAAGAACCCCAAGAGTAATCCTATACAGATGACTCTTCCTGTAATTTTTAATTATTTTTCCAACCTGTTGATTTGTTATTATACGAAAGACAGATCGGAAACCGGATTGATGACAGCCTTAGGATTAAGAGGAACTTTTCAGGTAAAAGATTATATGACCGGATTGAGAAATTATCCGGCTATGAAAGTTTTTAATCTGATAAGTGATATCCGGACTACCGATGCCAGATCGAAAGGGGTAGATAATTCTTCCGCATCTGATGCTGATCTACTCAAGGAATTATTATATAAAATTCTTCATTAGCATAAAATGTACTTAACAATAGAAAAACTGCATGTGTCGCTGAAAATTTGAATTAGTGCACATGCAGTTTTTGTTTTTTATCGTTATTTCTCTGGAATGCTCGGATTTACGAACCTTCAAAATGACCTTCTTTATTTTGTTTTTCAATAACTTAGTTTACATTTTACCCCTCTGAGAATTCAATATTTCTTTCTTCCCGTATAATTGTTCACAAATATCACGAAAAAATCAAGTTTTAGAGTGAAGGATACAAAAGTATCCGCTTTCTTCCTGAATTATTCACATAGGATAGGACAAATTGTCAGAAACATTTTTCAATAGTGTATTGCCTGTTTACAGCAATAACAGATATATGTACTGTAACATTTGTGTCGGATCAGATGTGTTTACGTAAATAAAACAAGCGCGTTACTTATGTATCTATAGTGGCATAAATACAAATGTAACCAATATACATTACTAATATAAATCAATAAAAATAGGTTTAAATACTGTCATTGCAAATATGTATGATAAAATATCAAAACCCAGCCTGTTATCTAATTAAATTAA
>NZ_QSDP01000012.1:0-77459 GCF_003463685.1 Parabacteroides sp. AM58-2XD | reverse complement strand
TCAGACCGGGAAGAAAGTTTCCACGAGCAAGGAAAGGAAGGCCCAATTGTAAAAACTATACTCTAACTAATTACAAAAGAGCACTATGAACCTTAAATTGATGACATTGAGTTAAAACTGACGGCAAATAAACCTGCAACTAAGTCTGTCATTATCATTGCTTTCTTGCTTAACTTAATGACATTGTGCTTCTGCTGACGGTTTGTAAGCTGTCAATCTTTTGGCTTCAGCCACATTTATTTTATATATAGTACCATTTGTCCTTAATAATATTACCTTTGCAAGTAAAGTAGATTTAACCGGGGAATTCCCTTAATAAAGAAACAATATGAGCTATGTAAAAATTATTCTACACTGTGTATGGAGTACTAAAAACCGTCAACCATTACTTTCCGATCGTGGTCAACGTGAAACTCTTTTTGCCCATATCTGTGCCAATGCCAAAGAGAAAGGTATATGGGTTAGTTTGGTTGGAGGCTATGTCGATCATCTACACTTGATACTCTATTTGGGAAAAGATCAAATCCCGTCTAAAATATTACAACTTATCAAAGGTGAAGCTTCTCACTGGTTTAATCAACAATATGCACAACGGCTTGAATGGCAAGATGATTATTTTACTGTATCCATTGGAGAAAGTCAGCTTACAGCTGTTAGTAATTATATACTTAATCAGGAAGAACATCATCGTCATAAAAGTTTTCAGGAAGAGTATGAGGAGTTTATGCGTGTATATAAATTCAAAAAGAAATGTGACTAAAGTCAAAATCTATTATTCATATCCAGTCCGTCAGCTGAAGCAGACGGCAAATAAACCTGTAACGAACAAGTCTTTTAGAGAATGGGATAATTTTTTGTGTAAATAAATCAAGAATCCATATATCTTTGCTTTTGTTATGAGAAATGGAAAGATTATAGTAGTGGACGATAATGAGGCGGTGCTTAAAACATTGCGGATGATTCTTTCGCGTGAATTTAAGATGGTGGTCTGTGCTTCGGTGCCGACTTTGCTGCCTGCTTTGCTTCGGGAAGACGATGTGGATGTTGTCTTGTTGGATATGAATTTTGGAACCGGGAAGCAGAGCGGGGGAGAGGGACTTTTCTGGCTGGACCGTATCCGTGAACGTCCGAATCCGCCGGAAGTCGTGTTGATAACTGCTTTTGGCGATATAGAACTGGCTGTCTCTTCCCTGAAAAAGGGAGCGGCGGATTTTATCGTGAAACCCTGGGATAATGATAAACTCTTGTCGACTGTTATCGCTGCTTGGGAATCCCGTTCCGGGAGAAAACAAAATTCCTCTCGAAAGGAATCGGAGTTTCTTTCGGAAGAAACAGATTCTGTCGTTACATTGCTTGTCAATTCCCTGCTCCGGAAATATGCAACGGCTTATGGGAAACCTTTTCCCGGAATTACTCCCGATGCATTGCATAAATTGTCGGACAGGATGCTTAATGGTGACCTCAGCCTTTTGCAGCAGACCATTGAGCGTGCCGTGCTTCTTTCAAATTCATCCGTGCTCGATAGTGATGACTTTTATATGGACGCTCCTCCTGTAACTGTTTCCCATCCGGTTACTTTGGAAGAGATGGAGAAACAGTTTATCAGTGAAGTACTGGCAGAGAAAAAAGGAAATCTGACGCTTTGTGCCCAGCAATTGAATATCAGTAGGCAGACGCTCTATAATAAGATGAAGAAATATGATTTATAGAAATATCGAACATCCTATTTATCTTACCACAATCATCACATACTGATTTTCCTGTATTCTCTTGTTGTCAAGGAGATCCAGCAGTTTTTGCTGTTTAGGCGAGCCGGTTCGTTCTACGTTCATACGCATTTCTGTCAGTGTACGGATCATATAAAGATAACCGTCTGTTTGTCCGTCCGGCCAGAAAGTGAGTCCGCCGTCCAGGTCGTTGACAAATCCCTGTCCTCTACGCGGAAGGACATACGTTTTACCTTCATCTTTCATATAAACAGCCTGATAACTCAGTGTCGGTTTGTACTCATATTCAAATCCCAGCCAGCTTACGAGCTTTGGACCTTTCTTTTGATACAGGCCCATGAATAAACCTTTTGAGTTTTCATATAAAGTACGCAACCATATCTTCTCGTCCGTAACTTCTTGTTTTTCTGCATAGTCAGTCAGGATGCCGTATTTCCCGAGATTCAGATTGTACAAAGGTACAACAGTCTGAGGATCACGCATCTGGAATACGGTATCACAGAACGGTATCATAAAAGTCATTTGATCTTGTGTCTCATTCCAATAGGATGTCTGGAAGAATGGGATATTATCTGTTTGCGATTTGGAAAGTGTCGATTTATCCTTTAAGGTGAACTTTCCGAGCGTTTCGCCTGCCAGGTTAAAAGTCAGCATGCAGTTCGGAACGCCGCTTGTGTCTTCATAGTGGCTCAACATATATCCGTCGGATGAGAATCCCAGTAGTTTATCTTTTCCCAGGTTGATTGTGTATTTCTTTTCTATCATTTCCGGAAAAATATACCGGTTGATTGTCAACATCGTGTCTAATGGGGGCAGTTCGACAATCTGTGGATCGAAATACTCCTCGCTTCCTTTGTTTTCCTGGTCTTTACCGCTCATGGCACAATACATGCGGGTTGTCTTTTTGTCATAAAACAGATTATGCCCGTTCATTTCATTATTCCATTTATAGGCCAGTGCCTTGAAACCGTATCGTTTGCTTGGCCTTCCTATTTTCCGGTAATAAAGTCGCGGGTTGTTGAACGTGATGAAAGCATTGCTGTCTGGTATGGAAATGGCTTGCTTTACCGTATAGTTACCGTCTCCGACAATATAATAATCTATTTCTGAAGCGATCTGGCTTAACTTCAGTGGTTGCTTTTCGCCATCGAGGGCACTTTCCAAATCTATATGGGTAGGAGCAACAGAATAATCGACCTTTCCTTCATATTTAGGTGGAGTGATTGGACGAGTGCTCTTTCCTTCTTTTTGTTTACAGCCGCTCAGTGTACCGAGACATACAGCACAGGTGGCAATCAGAATATATAATGTTTTCATGATACTGTTTTTTTTAATTGATTGCCTCAAAAATAGGTATTATTTATTTAATTGCATCTATTGGGTACGATTTTATCGTTTATTTACGAAAAAACAGTAATAATATTGCATGCCAATGATTTAATGGCTTTATTTGGCGACAATCATTACATTCTGATTGTCCGGCAGATCACTGAGGAAGTTTTTAAGAGTTTCCTGTTTAGGAGAACCGGTTAGTTTAATTCCTTTTTTCAGTTCACCGGCCGGCCGGATCATGTACATATATTCATCTGTTTGACCATCGGGCCAGAAAGGCAAGCCTCCGTCCAGGTCGTTTATCATTCCCTGGGCTGTTAGTGGTAATGCTTTGGTCTGACGTTTATTTTTCAGATAAACCATTAGGTAATCTTCGGATGGAAAATCCTGATTCTGTTTGTCTTTGTTGTCCAGCCATCCGGATTTATTGCTTTTACCCTCCCTGTGAACTTTCAGGAATACGGCTTGCGAATTTTCCCGTAAATTATCCACCCATGCTTTATTACGTTTATCTCCTCTATTAATCACATAGGTTGCCGGCGCCTTGTATTTGCCTAAATGGATGGCATAGACCGGAGCAATGGTCTGCTGATCCAGCAGTCGGTAAACCGTATCGCAATAGGTCGCTGAAAATGTCGGTTTGTTATCATACAAATATGATGTATGGAAGAGTGTGAAATTGTAAAAGTTATCGCTTTTAATAGTACCAATGGAATCGATCCCGAAATAAAAATGGCAGAGAGTATCGCCCTTTAAGTTGAACGTGTTGACTCCGTAGTCAAATCCGGTCCCAGGGTAATTGAACCGGCCGACAGACACTTCCGGAGTGAATATTTCTACCCAGTTTTTCAGAAGACGGCGGCTTGGCAATGAGTCCGGATACAGATAATGCACCCTGCCCAAAACACTGTCCAACGGAGGAAGTTCTCCTATATATTTGGTTGAATATCCGGTTTCCTGATTCAGTTTCTTTAATTGTACGTATAACCGGGTAGTCTTTTTATCATAAAACAGGTTATTACCCGATTCATTGTCCCGCCAATTACTATATTCTGTTTTCAATCCGACCCGTTTCCGTTTTTTCCCTTGCCGATAAAGGTATAGTTTCGGCTTATTGAGGGCAATGAAACCACCCTCAACAGCGACAACTTCGGTCACCGGATATTTGTCGTCGCCTACCTGGTAATATTCGATGGTTGAGGCCACTTCGCTTAACCGGACAGGAGATGATGTGGAAATAGCTGATTTGATATCTATTTTAGCGGCAGGTGTTGAATGGTCATACCTGGTTGTATATTTTGGACTGGCAGGCTGATAAGCTGCTTCTTCCGTTTCAGAGGATATGGTTTCTTTCTCTTTCTGTTTGCATCCGGTAAACAGGATAAGGAAAACCAGCAATAGACTATATGACAGGTTTCTTTTCATAACTCATTGTTTTAATTTGGCTAATAGGATGATATTGTTATCATTTTCATGTAATGACTCAGCCAATGTTGTCAATTCTGCTTTTTCTTCTTCTGTTAATTTGTTAGACTTTAGAGCATTTTCTAACGTGTTTTTCAGATTTGCCGGTTCCATATTCTGGACAAAGTAACCGTTGTGAAAAGAATAAATAGGCCAGTCGATTTCCGTATATCCAAGATAGTCATTATATAACCGGAAAAAGGCGCCTTTACCTGTTTTTTTGTCTATAATATAATAGCTGGGGGATGAAGATTCGAATGAAGTAGATGATACTTGTTTCGGATAGGAAGCATCTCCCATATAATGGTTCGGAAGTTCGGTATATCCGTGCCAAGGGATAGGGTCTTCCTTGAAATTCAGCGTAAAGAAAGGCCGTAGGCGGTTGTTTTGATAATCGTAATGGTAGAGACTGTCAACACGTGGTGTCGGCATGATGTAAAGAATATTTACATCGAAAGTTCCGGGCATATTATTGTATGAGACTACCTCATTGCTGAAATCCTGAGGAGCTTCCAGATGACCGGGTTCTATGAATTCTTTCCTGTTTCCTTGAAAATCTTGTGTCCAGGCTATAGCCGGTAGCCCTTTGAATGGAAGTAGAACAACTGCAACCGTCGAATCCTGAAGGTCTACATGGAAAGTGCCTTTAGGAACCCGCAGACAAAGCGGTATTGCAGGCTGAGGATTACCCTTCAGGTCATAGACCAGTATTTGGGCACTTTGCCAGGGTAAAATATAGATACGGTCATTTTTCTCGTCTATATTGGCGTCATAGACATTCAGATACTCATTCGGCCCTTGTCCGTATGCTCCGATTGTGGTCAGGAAATTCCCTTTCCGGTCGAAGAGTTTGAAAGGATTTTGTTTGTTGTTCCATGCTAATAAATAATTATCGGAAGCAAGTACACGCCCTTCGCTGATCAGCGCTTCATCCCGGTTGTCCAGATGAATGATCTCCGGTTTTTCCGTAAGATAAGTGAGTAGAAGATGTATGGAGTCGGTCAGTAATTTCTGATCGCACGAAAGAACCTGGTTATCCCCAACCTGCACAAAAGTACCGACAACGGGTGAGTCTTCCAATCCGTTATTGAATGATGATTTATTGCCACTTTGACACGAGGCTATCAATAGTAAGTAAAATAAACCAGTAATAAGATTTCCTACCTTCTTCATAATGTTGCTGTTTTAGAATGATATTTGATGCAAATATATCCTTAAATGTTGAAGACAGACTAGAAAGTCAATTGACATTTTAGAGAATATATAAAGATGTAAGATATAGATATATAGATGATTACTATTTGATCGTAATAAAAATGAATTGACATTTCCTCTTTGATCATTTAGAAAGCATTCAAAAGATCATCCAGAGACAGGTTATCATCCTCAACTCCGAACTTCTCCCGTTTCATACGTGCTTTCTTTTGGCTGATGGCTGAAGGAGTGATATAATAGATGGAGGCGAGGTCTTTCGTGCTGATCCCGCTTTTCAACAGGCAACAGAAGGCGATGTCTTTTGTACGGAGTAACGGATAAGTCTTTTTTAGTCGTTCGGCAAAGCCGGACCAGATATTATTCACTGTTTCGATCAATTCGTCTATTTCTTCCGATGTTAACCTCGATTTGTTATCATCTGTGTTTTCTTTTGCTTTTCCGGAAAGGGAAGGGATCTTTTGAGATGCGGACAGACGGCGGAACAACTGTTCACGTAAGGCCGTAGCTCTTTCACGCAAGGATATCAATTCCCGTTCTTTCTCTAATTGGGCGACCTGGTTTTTTAGTTCCTGTTCTTTTAATTGTTGTTCGCCGATAATTTTCTTTTTCCGGAGACGGCTGTAAACGAGATACCAAAGGGTACAGGCTGTAATCAATATCAGACATAATGAAAGGAGGTAGATATCTTGTTGCTTCTTTTTGAGTTTTAATTGGTTGTTTTCATTTTTAAGCAGTTCTTCCTGATATCGTTGTGTCATTATCCGGGATTCGGCATCACCGGATATATTGCTGAAACTTCCTTCATAGTTTTTCCAGGCGTAGTATATTTGTTCGTCTGTTTTGTTTTTTTCATATAGCTGGGCCAATAGTTGGTAGGCACGGGTTGCAACATAAGTGTTTGTGCTTTGTATTGCTTTCTGAAGGTAAACCCTTGCCGAATCGGTTTCGCCGGATGCAATGTATATTTGGGCTTGAGCAAGCATATGATATGGATAACTTGTCCGGGTGTTACATAAACTCTGACTTGCTTTCAATGCTTCCGTTGCGTTCCTAATATTCCCCTTTTCTTTTTCAATTTCGCTTATTTTTTGATAGAAAAAGGCTGTTTGTTCCCTTGATTCGATTTCCAGTGATTTCCGGATAGCTTTTAGGTAGTAGATGATTGCACTGTCGGTTTGTTCTGAATATCGATATGCTTGTCCGATTTCTGCTAATACTTCTGCCTGGTAAGCGGCTGGGATAAAGGCACTGTCTTGTAATGACTGTATATGCTGCTGCAATGCCTGTTTTGCGTTGCCTTTGTACAGAAGGGCAAAACCGCTGTATTCGTATAATCTGGTTCGTACTACAGGATTTGTCGCAAACGGAATACCCAGGGTAAAGAAAGAGTCAGCCCGCATATAGTTCGCAGTTTGCATATTGATAAACCCACTCCAGAAACAAGCATTAGAGGTTTTGGCCGAATCATTGTTGGCAATGAAAATATCAATAGCTTTTGTGAGCAGGGAGTCTGTCCGTATGGCCTGACCTTTGCGGAATCCAGCAATAGTCTGAAACAGATCGTATTTCGCTTTAGGATAATCGGCCAGCTGGTCAGGGTTCTTTATCTTCTCCAGAAATATTAATGTACTGTCCGGCTTTTTGTCCAGATAATTTTCAGCCTGTTCCAACCAATACTCTGTTTGTCCGCCCGTACAGGCCGACAAAAGTAGTGTAGATTGTATAATTAGTAGCCAAAAAGTATTTTTCATGACTTAAATCATCACGATTAAAATAGCATTATCATATTGCCTTTGAGTTTTAAAATATAGTTTGTTTAATCTTTTCTATTATTTCCTGGAATGCACTATTTTTAATGCGGCTGCAGATCTTAACAACATCGCGATCCGTATATCCTCCAATAAGTTGACAAATAACATAACTCTCTTTAGATAAGGGCTTTGTTAACATAGTGTTGTCTAAAGAATAGGTATACTGGGGATTATAATTTTTGGATGAAATCATTGCTATATAGAAAAAATCCTCACTTTCCTGAAGTTCATCATTGGAAATGACGATTGCCATGTGTGGTTTACTTGTTCCATCAGGGAAAAGGTAATTAACCTCTATGATATCTCGTTGATGAATTTTCATTCTGATAGATATTTCTCTATATGTTTAGCCATGGAACGTTTAGAATTTGTAAAAAAAAGAGTTTTCTCTTTTTCTATTATTTCTTTCTCTGAGTCTTTCTTTTCTGAACGAATTTTCCATCCCATTTTTTTTGCTAGAAACTCAAAAATAGGGACTTCCGACTGCGGAATATCTACTTGTATGCTTGATATGTTTCCTGTTGTTTTCATTTCGTTCATATATCTATATTACAAAGATATAAAGAATTTCTGAATCATTATATCTTTGTAATATAAAAGATGTGTATTGCTTAGTATCCTAATTCAAATTCCTGATCGACTGCCGGGACTCCTTCGTCCATCCATTTGGGCATTGGTTGCTTGTTTAGGTAATGCTGGAAGAACTGATACATACGCTTCTGGAAATCTATCCGGTTTGCCAGACGCATCGGCCAATGAATTTCTCCGGTATAATTGAGCAGCCATACCGGTTTCTGCAAACGTTTGAGTGCTACAAAATATTCTATTCCCTGATACCAGGGTACATGACCATCGTTGTCGTTATGCATTATCAGGATGGGAGTTTCTACTTTATCCATGGTAAACAACGGAGAGTTTTCCATATATTGCAATGGGGAATCCCATAAAGTTCCGCCGATACGGCTTTGTCCGTGTTCATATTGGAAAGAACGGTTCAGTCCTGATCCCCAACGGATTCCTCCGTAGGCACTGAACATATTGACGACCGGAGCTCCCGATTCGATAGCGGCAAACAGGTCTGTCCGGGTAGCAAGATAAGCAACCTGATATCCGCCCCAGCTATGACCTTGTGCACCGATCGCTTTTTCATTTATATATCCTTTGGCTATTAATGAGGTAATACCCGGCATGACACAGTTGAAACAACTTTCTCCGGGATAACCGTCTACATAACGTACATCCGGATTGAAAATGATATAACCATTGCTGGTATAGAAGTGATAATCGATCGTGGAACGATGCGGTTCCGGCATATGGTAAGCATAAAGCGTTTCTGAGTTACGTTCGTAGAAGTTTACGATTACCGGATATTTTTTGTTTGGGTCGAAGTTCTCCGGTTTATAGACAACTCCTTCCAAAGGTGTTCCGTCCAGAGAAATCCAGGAGACGAGTTCGGCAGTTCCCCAATTCAGATTTGCTTGTTGTTCTTCTCCATGGGTAAGCTGGATGGACTTTTTGAAACTAAGGTCAGAAAGCCTTATATTCGGATATTGCTCAAATGTTTCAGAGGTATAGATCACTGCATCCGAATATTTCGCTTTGACAGGTGTTTTCAGCATGAAGTTTCCGGTCAGCAGGGCTTTCGGCGCTTTGGGGGCAGAGAGATGGGCACTGTAATATCCGGAACCTTTTGTCTTTTCATTGAACACTTGTAATAACTGTGACTTTGTTATATCAATGAATTTTTCTTCTTTATCCAATCTGATCAATCGATATGAAAGTTGTTCCTTTCGTCCGTTTACTGTCAGGTTTACAGGAGCGACTTCTGCTGTAGGATCAAACTTCCAGATATCATAACGGTCGTATATCAGGAGGTTGCGATCATCAGCAGTCCATCCGGCCAAACCGTGAGGTGAGGGATAGTCCGGGACGTCATTGTCTTCATCCCAGGCGGCAAAAGTAGTGGGAGTTGTCAGACGGTATTCTTTTCCGTTTGCCAGGGAATAGGTATACCAGGAACTGTCTTGCACACAATACCAATAAGCATATGTCCCTTTGGGGGAAAGTTGCATATTGCTGTTGCTTGCTTTTTTTATTTGCCGGCGTTCTCCGGTTTGAAGATTAACTGTATAGATATCATAACGGCTTCTGCTTCCCACATCTGTTCCGTTGCATAGGGGTGGTTTGTCGATAACAGGGCGGTCGTAGCATTACCTTCATCGGCAGTGATCAAATGAGGGATTTCCTTGTCTGCCAGTTGGAAGAGGGTGTTGTCGGAAATGTTATAAACGGCAGTGTAAGTTTTTTTCAGGTCTTTTTCTTTATTATATACTTGTTGAGTATATTGTACACCCTCATCCCATTTCCAGATTTGTACGTCGGGACGATTTTCTGCCAGTATGGTAGTATCTTTTTGCATGGGAGCCGGTGCTGTTCCGAAGAAAATACGTTCGGAGTTATCAGAAAAGCGGATATCACCGTTCTCGCTGATCACCCAGCCTTTGGGTATGAAGTTTTGTCCCTTATCGGCAACGATGCGGGCCCGGGTATTATTTTCAGCCAGATAAAGTGAAAATTGCGTATCGGTTGAGTCTTTATCCGGACAATACAGGAATGCTATTTTGTCGCCGGTTTTATTGAATGCTACTTTTTTAATTACACCTTTACCTTCGAAAATGACGGTATGTCCTTTCTCCGGGGTAAATGTGGACAAGGTGGAATCTGTCGTATAATATAGGATGTTTTCTTTTTTAGCGAACCCGAACTCCTTGACATCGGCAAACTGTACCTCTTTTGCTCCGTCCAGCGAACGTACATGGAGTGCAGTATCAGATTTGCTGTTCCGTTTATAAGCAATCCAGTCTGCGCTTTCAGAAAGCTTGTATGACTTCAGGGAGTCTATCGTTTCTTTTTTGTCTGAGAGATTGAAAATGACGAGTTCATCCGAAGGCATATCTTCTTCTTTGGTCTTTTTTAGTTTCAGGGCTTCTACTTTTTCAAGTTCCGGCTTCTTGGTAACCAGCAGGTAACCGGAAGATGCAGAAAATTCAGCCTGTGTAGCCGGAAGGAAAGAAGCTGTCATTTCTCCTTTGGCATTGTACACGAAAATACTGGCATCTCCCCGCCAGGGTTCCATCTTACAGGCTACCCATTTCCCGTCGTGGGAGATTTTTTGTTCTGTGATGCGTTTCCAGCTAACCATTTCGTCGAATGTCATCGCTTTTTTTACTTCCTGTGCGGAAGCACTGCAATAAACACTCAGACAAATAAAAAGTACCCATTGTTTGAAATATCTCATGCCGACCATTATATATGTTATGTTTGTGAATGCAATATTACGACTTTTTGATTTTACCGCAAAAAAAAGCGGAGACCATTACCTGATCTCCGCCCTTATAAATAGTATATTCCGGATTTTCTTATTTAGCCAGTTCTTTATTGATCATTTCTTTCATCTTGTCCACTCCCATGAAACCGACCTGGAAGTGAACCGGAGTACCGTCTTTTGCCACTACCATGTAAGAAGGGACACCATTGATTCCGAATTTCTTTCCCCAGTATTCCCATTGTTCGGCAGTAACACGGTAGTGTTCACCTTTGATGTCCGGGATCATTTGTTCCCAGGTCCCTTTCGGAGAGTTTTCGGCTGCCAGGTAGAGGAATACGACGTCTTTTCCTTCATATTCTTTCTTTACAGGCTCTGTCTCTTTCATTGCCATCCGGCAGGGACCGCACCAGGTTGCCCAAAAGTCAACGAAGACAACTTTGCCGCGGTAAGGTGTTGTAATTGCATTGAATAGTTCTTCGGATGGGATATCCGCAATGTTCACACGGTTGACGGTATAGCCGGATTTCTTTTTGTTTTCCTCTATCGTCAGTTTCAGTTTGTCATTCATTTTGATAAGTTCCTCTTTGAGTGCCGGATTCAATGTATTGGCCTTTGCCAACTCTTGTTCATCTAAAGGACGGAACTCGCTGATAGAAGCTGCCAGTTTTTGTGCGGCTAACATATCGAAAAGAAATCCTTTATCGGTTCCCATAATCCGGGCAATATCTGCTGTATTGTCTGGGAATTTTTCGTCTTTCTCTAGTTTGATATCTTTTCCGGTGAAGTTGATAAACTGAAGGCCTCTTAGCAAATAAGCCACATTACTATTATAAATAAAGTAAGGATCATTGGACAACAGTTCCGGCAAGAAATTGAAATAATCCTGGGTAGCAATCGGCTTTACATAGTTGACCAGAACAGAATCTTTGGGGATTTTGTTTGTTTGCCGGTAAGCATATTCAATTGCTCTGTAACCAAGCAATTGATCAGCCAGTTCATGCTTTAGTTTCATGGCAATCAATTGACGATGTGCATCGCTGATTCCTGTCAGTTGACTTAGCTGATCGACGGCTTTCTGATATTTTTCAGTCCAATATTCTTTATATTGATCAACCGTCATTGTACTGATGTCTTTCATCATCTGATCATATTCTTCCTGACTTCTGACACTGAATGAAGGTTCTTCAACCGGATTATTGGCGAGGTCGTTGTTTATATCTGCCAATGCTCCGGTGAAATAGAACTTGTTTCCTAATGAAGGCTTGGAAGATTGTATCTTGGATTGTGCACGACAAATTTCCGGCATATTAATTTCGACTGAAGTTGTTTCTCCCGGCTTCATATAGAAACGGGTATGAACAACAGAGTTTCCGGATAATACCACACTTGAAATATGTAATAAAGGAATTTCCAGTTTAAAACTTCCATCGGGCTTAACATTTATAGTGTTCTGGTCTGCACCGGCTGTGAGAATATTGAATACCCATATAGGCAGTTCTTCATCCATCCCCGGTTTGTAACCAATAAATTTACCGTTTAGTGTGGCAATCCCCGATTTCAGCTCCGGTTTTTCCAGGACAGGCGCTTTCTCCGGTTTCTTTACGTTGGGAAAGTCTACTGTGGGTGTCTTTCCATCCAATCGTATACCCCAGATCTTGAAAGCTCCTTTGTCGTTACCTTCGATAAAATCGATTGTCTTTGTATCCTTTGGAAGGGGAGGGAAAATCAAACGGAAAGAGGCCGTACCTGATTCCGGCATCCAGAATTCCTCATTGAGCGTGATACCGTCGCCGGCTTTGATCCGGTAACTTTTACCATTGGCTTCCAATGTCGTTTCATCAACGATCTTGATCCAATATTTGGGTCGGTAATAAGCGTCGACATACATGATGGTGGCTGTGTCGTTCAGAATAATTTTCTGAAATTCGAGCGTATTGGTGTTGCGTACTTCAAAAGCCGGTTGCTCCACTACGCGATCCTGAGCATGCAAACTTGTGCAACAGAGGAATAGAATGAGTAAACTGATAATGTGTTTCATACCTTTATTAATTTAGATTGTTAGTCTTTTATAAAACTCTTGAGTTCTTCCAGAAGAGCATCTTCCCTATATCCTTCTTTGATTTTCAGGATAAGACCTTCCGGCGATATATAAACAAATGTAGGAAGAGCTTTTACTCCGTAGTGTGCCGCTATGCCACTCGAACCTAATCCATCAGACAATTGAAGCCAGTAATTGCTAACGGGACTTTTAGCAACTTCTTCTTTCCAGACGGATACAGGATCTACAGATACACTGATTACGATCACTTTTCCTTTGTATTGTTCTGCTATTTTTTCTAATTCGGGTAACGCTGCGACACAGGGACCGCAAGCCCGGCTCCAGAAATCAAGAAGGATATAACTTCCTCGGTAATCGGAGAGGTGGTGGGTTTTACCTTCAACATCTTTTAAATCTGCATCATAGATTTTGTCTCCGGTCTTTACTGTTGATGAAATAGATAACAAGGATATTATTTCCTGTCCCAATTGAGATTGTTTTTGCTCATCAGTCAGTTTGCTATATACAGTAATAATGAAAGTCCGGACTTTAGACCTTTCAGTCTCTTTTAAATTGTTCAGTCCTGCCAAGCTCATGGAGTTGTCCGACATTGAAACAAGTTTGTTAAACTTCCCTTCTTTGTAGCATTTGGCTGCATTTCTTAATTCTTCCAGTCCTGCAAGTGTTATGGGATTTTTCAACATTAGTTGTAATTCTTTGTATAGGATGACTTCATCATGGATACTATTTATCTTTAGGTGCAATGAATCGAACTGCTGCCGGGGATTCGGATTTTTGCCATCAGCATTAGCAAGTATTTTCATGGCTTCGGCAGTCAAATCATGAATTTGCATTGCCTCTTTTTGAGTCGCTTCTCTGAAACGGTTTAATTCTATCTGTTCCGGGATTGGAATATCGCTTTCTGCTCTCCAGGTTTGTACATAAGGAGCTTTTCCGGTAATTTTAATGTTAGCTCCCGGTTTTACCCAAAACTGATAGCCGGTGCGGTTAACAGTGAGAAACATTTTGGTAATAGTGTCGACCTCCCTGGTAATTTTGAATTTACCATTTGCCATTGTAAAAAAGTCATCGACCTGCATTCTGGCTGTATTTCCTTTCATTTCCGCACAACTGAGAGTAATACTGTCCGGCATGTTCTGGATATCACCTTCGATTGTACATGTTTTTTGTCCATAAACGGAAAAAACGGTTAATAAAAATTCCAATAATAATAGACTTGCTGTTCTCATGGATAATTTGATTTATAGTTAATGCCGGCAATGTACAAGTTTATTTGGATTTGATATACTGGAAAATACGAATATTTCGTAGACTGCAACATCTATTAACATGTTGCAGTCTACTCTTTGACTTTTGTAACATTTGTAATTAGATTACCGTCTCCGTTACCACCTGTCCGTCGAACAGGTTGATGATGCGTGAAGCATAGCTGGCATCATGCTGGCTGTGGGTTACCATGACGATGGTTGTTCCTTCCTTATTTAATTCGTTGAGCAGGTTCATTACTTCCTGGCCGTTTTTACTGTCCAGGTTACCGGTTGGCTCATCGGCAAGGATTAGTTTGGGGTTGGCTACCACGGCACGGGCTATGGCAACGCGCTGTTGCTGACCTCCGGATAACTGTTGAGGGAAATGTTTTTCACGATGGACGATTGCCATACGCTCCATGGCCTCTTTCACTTTCTGTTTGCGTTCGGAAGCCGAAACACCCATATAAAGCAGGGGAAGTTCTATATTTTCATATACGTTCAATTCGTCGATCAGATTGAAACTCTGGAATACGAAGCCGATAATCCCTTTACGCAATTTTGTACGTTGTGCTTCCGTATATTTGGAAACCTCTATCCCGTTCAGGTAATATTCTCCGGAAGTCGGGTTGTCCAGTAATCCCAGGATATTCAGCAGCGTAGACTTACCGCAACCGGAAGGTCCCATTATCGCTACAAACTCTCCCTCTTTAACTTCAATATTCACCTTGTTCAAGGCCCAAGTTTCAACTTCCTCTGTACGGAAGATTTTTTCTAATGCTACTGTCTTAATCATGAGTATAAGAATTTTAATTTACTAATGAAAGAACAAAAGCTGTGCCAATGTTGTAAGTATTTGATTTATATTGCGTTAGAATTTTAGATTCTCTTCGGCGTTGTGCATATCCGCACAGATATAGTTCGGAAACGCACTTTTAGGGAACAAGTTGTTTACAAAATATCTTCATACAGATTATATAATCTTTTCCTGAGAAATAAGACTGCATATCTTTTCCTGGAAATCAAAGTATTAACCGGTATGGCGGTCGATTCTGAAATTTCTTTGAACGGAATACCTTCCAGTTCCGTCAGTTCAAAGACGGCCCGTTGCTCGTCCGGCAATTCCAGTAATGCGTGTTCCAACTCTTCCCAGACGGTAGAACGGATATAATCCATTTCCGGCGATTGGTCTTCGTCGGGCATGAGTTCCGCCAGTTCTTTCAGGAAAGTGCCGTCTTCTTCGTTGGTGGAGAGATAGGGCATTTCTTCTTCCCGGTGTTTGCGGCTGCGGTCGATGATCTGGCTGCGGGCTACAGAATATAACCAGGCGGCGATCTGTTCGATCGGACTGTCCTCCTGGTCATATTTCATGAACTGGTAGAATACGTTTTGCAGGATATCTTCACTGTCTTCTTTGGAGGACACACGCCTGGAGATAAAACCTTTCAGCTGTGTCTGGTATTTCCGGAAGATATCCGCAACCCGTGTGTTCTGCTCCGAAGCGGAGCGGTTTTGAACTATTTCTTTCATTGGGCATTATCACCTGAAGACGGCTCCTGTGTATTAAATCTGCCATTACGGAAATCAGCCATATGTCTGCGGATATGTTCCCGGCGCTCTTCCCAGGGCATATTTCTCATCTGCTCGTGGAAGCGGTTATGCTCTTCCCGGTTACCGAAGAAAAAGCCTCCGGGATGATGACCGAAAGGACCGAAATGTCCAAACCCTCTGAACCCTCCGAATAACAGCCGGCAAAGAACCATCAAACCAAGTGCCTGCCAGTAGTTAATGACCGACCAGCCGATAACAGCCGGTATCAGCCAGTTCCACAGATACATAACTCCCAGGCTGGCTAGTGCAAACAGCCCTATAAAAAATAAAAAGATGAACGCACCTCTGAATACTCCCGGATTTCTCATTGTTATTTAATTTAATATGTTTATTACTCTGTTATTAATTCAATTGCATGGGTTTTGCAGACATCGACACAGTTACCGCAGCCTACACAGCTTTCGGGATTGACCACCGTTGCATAGCTGCAACTACCGTTATTCACCATTTTCAAAACCTCTCTCCGGCATCTCTTTACACATTGTCCGCATCCACTACACTCATAAGCAAAGACTTGTAAAGATATGACTTCTTTTCTCTTTCTTCCGAACATTTTTCGTTTCCGTTTTAATAATTAAAAATCTATTAGTAAGACATGCCTTCTATTGTTGTAGACGATTGAGCCGGAAGAATATTTTAAATAGAAATATTTTTTTGATGTATATCCTGCATTAGTCAGTATATTTGTGCCGTTCAAAAGTAAAAAGTGATGAGCAATGTAAATAATGTATACTGGTTTATTTTCTTCAACGACCAGTTACTGCTTCAGAAAAAAGGTGAAACATATACAATTCCTTATAATATCAATCCTCCTGTGCCGGTTAAGAATGTGCTGGAAGTCAATTTGTTGGAGGATATGCCGGCTTGTACGGCCTCTGTGGATACATCACTGGAAGAAACGGCTGAATACTTTCCGATGGGTTTGCGGGCATCCTACGATTACCTCGATCCTGTCTTACATAAAATAGCCGGAAAAGCGTATGAGTTGATTTATTGGGACCAGCACAGCCGCTTTTGTCCTTCATGCGGAACGAAAACTGTCATGCAGACAACTATTTCCAAACAGTGTCCAAACTGTAAATATGAAATCTATCCGGTAGTCTCTCCGGCGATATTGGTACTGATCCGCAAAGGAGATGCTATCCTGCTAGTCCATGCCCGGAATTTCAGAGGTTCTTTCTATGGTCTGGTTGCCGGTTTCCTTGAAACGGGAGAAACGCTGGAAGAATGTGTAAGACGGGAAGTTATGGAGGAAACAGGATTGGAAATTAATAATATTACCTATTTCGGGAATCAGCCTGGCCTTATCCGAGTAACCTGATGGTCGGGTTTATAGCCGACTATGTAAGCGGCACGATCCGTTTACAGGATGAGGAATTGAGCGAAGGCGCTTTCTTTAGTAAGGATAATCTGCCTGAGTTACCTCGTAAACTCAGCCTTGCGCGGAAGATGATCGACTGGTGGCTGGAACAGTAAAGTGTAAGATCGTACAACGGCATAATATGCTTATTGAGCGTCATATTCATATTGTGCCGTGAAGTTTGATCTTGAACTGTATAATACCAGTTCGCTCGATTCGGATCGGATAAGGTTATAATTGCTATCGTATGTATTGATCACTTTTCTCAGGGCTTCGCCGGTCGGGGAGAAAGTCACTGAACGGGTATTCAATCCGTCGATAAAAGAATGCTGTGTATAGTTGATTAACTGGTTGTTTGCCATATAATGACATTCCAGAATCAGTTTGCCGACCTTATCATACGAGTGGGTCGTATAGTTTTCCAATACTCCCGAAGTCCCGTAATGCTCTTTCCGGTCAAGCATATTGTTTTTGTATTTATATAATGTATATTCCGACTGGGATATCACCGGATAATAGGTGATTTTTTTCTCTAACTTACCATCATTTGAATAGATATATACCTGTGTCTGAAGATTGATAAATCCTGTAGAGGTATTTTTGTTCGCATTAAAACTGGTGGTCATGACCAACTGCTTGTCTACATTATATTGATAAACATTGTAGCCGAGAGTGTCGATAATTGTTTCCCCTTCAAACAGACAGTTAGAAATTCTGGATAACCGTCCTCGTTATTATATTCGTAAACATTACCGGAATAAGCGGAGTCGCTGGCTGGCGAGGTCATCCGTTTTAGCCGGGCATTGTTAAGCGACAATCTTTGGGGGACATCGTCATTAACGAATGCCACTTCCGGATTCTCGTTGACCGGAAGTTTGTCGAGATCGGAAGAGTCGCAACTGGTAATCCCGCTTATGAAAAACAGGAGGCAGACCAGTAAGGTCCATATATGTGTAGTTGCGATCGTCATTGAGGGGATGGTTTATACTTATTGGGTATCTAATGCATCGAGCCATATATCCAGGCATAATTGAGGATAGAGATAGAAACTTTCTTCCAAAGTGCCGGTTGCTTTCATCTGTTCCGCAATCTGATCGGCAATAGCCGGTTTGGATGATACGAGAATATCACTGATGATGTTAGAGAAAAAGCTCAGTCTGCTTTTCAGGAATTTATCCATCAGCAGATAATAGATATGGGGTGAGGAAGAAAGGAGAAAGTTTTTAAAATCCTTATATTCTTCCGTTTCCATATAAGTGTACGGAGAAGTTATGTGATCCATTTCATCACATTTCTCCTGGAATAAATCGAATTTCTCCTTAAATGTTCTTCTCTCGGATTTGGAGGATAATTTCATCCCCTGGTTAATCCTCAACCGCAGGTCGGGAGTCACCTTATACACATCCGGCTCCTGGAAGTCTTCGCTGTCGCAGGAGGTGAAGAATAGTAGTGCCAATGAGGCAAGCAAAAGTGCCAGTATCTGTAATTTAGTCATAATTGTCCGTCTTTTTTTGTATTATTTCTTAACCTTAAGACGCAATATTTCAAGGAAATGCTGCATCTTATCCGATTAATTTATTAATAGTCTTTAATTATAAAACGGACAAATTATGAAATACTGCATGACAAATAAAAAAATTACACTTTAATACTGCGGATCACAGTTTGTTCGGTTTCGGCAAAGAGTTCGGCGAAGGGCTTAGCCTTCACTGGAATAGGGTCGTGGATGATGAGTTCGATACGGTTGCCGATTCCCAAAGGAAAGGAACCCCATTTTGTCATCTTCCATGAGTTGTTGATCGTGACCGGTACCATGTAGGCCGACGGTGCATATTTACAGAGGATTTTCAATCCGTTTTCGGCAAAAGGACGAGGTTTGCCTGTTTTGCTTCGTGTCCCTTCCGGGAAAATTACTGCCGAGCGTTTGTTTGTTTCAATATATTCGGCCATTACACGGATGGCTGTCAATGCCTGTTTCGGGTCTTTCCGGTCAATAAGGACGGAGCCGCCATGCCTAAGGTTGTACGAAATACTGGGAATACCTTTGCCCAGTTCGATTTTACTGATAAACTTGGGATGAACTTTGCGCATGAACCAGCAGATAGAGGTTATATCGTAGAGGCTCTGATGGTTCGAAGCAATTATCAGGGCGAGTCGGTCGGGAGTTTCTCCAGCCCGCTTATTTTGTATCTTGTTCCTAGAATATAGGTGTTGAAAACCAGGAAAAAACTCAAGACATCCACGCTCTTTTTATGTGCTTTGTAACCGAACAGGTTAAAGCATATCCACTGTACCACATGGAAGAACACCAGTGTAATCCCAAATAACAAATAATAGATGACTGAAAGCGGATACGAAATGATTTTTTCCATTTTATCCTTTAAATTGTATATTTATAAATTCGACTTTGCCTTTATTAATAGGGTAACAAAAGTATAAAAAAATATTCTACTACTGTGATTACGGATAATTATTATAATATTTCTGAGTCCGCCAGCGTTGCGCATTTTTCCTTTTATAACGTGCACTGGGCATAAAAACCTGTTGTAACATATCGTCGAACGAGATGCCGGACGGCTTTCGGGCTTCAGCACGGATTCCCGGTGAGACCTGGAAAGATCCCAGCATTTTCACTTTGGGTAACGGCTTATTCATTCCATATAACATGAATACGGCGGGAGGAAGGTCTTTCGGTGCCACTTTACGGTTAGGGTTATAGTCGGTATCTTTGGGACGTACGTATTCCGTGAAATCTTTTTGTATGGATTGTGCGGGCGATAGCTCGGGTGACATGATCATATTTGAGGCCGGTTCTTCCGTATTGATCAGTGTACCTGACCGGATAGCTTTCAACGCTTCGGGATTCAGTTCCAGCTTCTCCTTGCCGGAGAGTATATTCCGGAGCCATACCGAGTCCTTTTCTGTCCATTGGGCATATAGGTATCCCGTATTGCTCAGGCAGATTAATAGTAATGTAATTATTCGTTTACTCATCTAAAAAGTTCAACTTCCCGTACATATTCTATTTATTGAAATGTGCGGGAAGTCGAAATACTGCATCGTATTTGGGTTTATTTAGTTTCGATGACTTCTTTTACCTTTGCTTTCATTGCATCGCCACGCAGGTCACGGGAGATAATCGTACCGTCGGGACCAAAAAGAATGATATGCGGAATGCCGTTGATACCATATAGTTTGGTCGGCTTATCACCGGCGTTCAGAATCTGCGGCCAGGTGATTTTAAGTTCTTCTATTGCCTTTTGGGTATTTTCAGGACTGTCCCATACGCTACGCCCAACACTTCAATACCTTTGTTTTTATATTGATTGTAGATTTCTGCCAATACCGGAGTTTCGGCACGGCACGGTCCGCACCAGCTTGCCCAGAAATCAACCAGGGTATATTTGCCTTTTCCTACATAGTCGGACAGGGATACTTTGTTACCGTCTTTCGTTTCGATGGTGAAATCGACGAAGGGTTTTCCTTCGGCTGTCTGCTCCAAAGCGTTGAAACGTTGTATCGTTTCCTGCATATTCGGTGTGTTGCGTACTACTTCGCTCAGTTGAGGCAGTTTGTTTTTTATCTCGTCCGGCGAAAGATAGCCGTCCATATAATTCAGTGCGATAGCACCGATCGGGTTATCCAGGTTTCTATTGAAGAAACCATCGAGCATAGACAGGTAAGCCGGTTTCCATTCATTCTGGAAAAAGTTCTTCTGCAATTCCATGCGTTCGGCTTTATCCTCTGTCTGTTTCATGAATTCCTGTCGTTTGGTATCGATCACGGCAGACATACTGTCCTGTGCTGCAAAGAAACGGGCAATCTCATTGTTCAGAGGGCTTCCCGACGGAGTTACCGGTTTGCTGAGGTCGAGATTGATTGTTCCGTTTTCAAGAATGAAATTGACATAATATTCACGGCTGGCATCGATACGGCAGTAAGCTGCGGTGTCCATTTTTCCGGTAAAGGTGAACGTATTTCCTGTTACAACTGTGCTGTCTACATAGACGTTATTGTTGTTACGGTTATAGATATAGATCGTTTGTCCGTCCAGCGAGTTGTCGGGGATAGTACCGTTTATGGTATAAGCCGTTGCAGGCTTTTCCGAACAGGCGATAAAAACCAGTAGTCCGGTTAACAAAGTGAGTAAAAAGTTTGTTTTCATATGCTTGATTATTAAAATATATATTCCGGTTAAATGGATATACGAAAGTAGGAAAGATTCTTTTATATCCGGCATAATTTCCCCTGTTGAATCAAAATATTAATTCTTTTTGGGAAGTGTTAATGTAATAGTAATCTTATCCAATTCTTCCCTTTAAATGTGATCAAATATTGATCGTGACGATTTGGAGTCTTGTGGCTGATTGTTAGTTTATTACAGTTTCCTCGTAGTTCCGTGCTTAGGGAACGCTAGTTTCCTGGGCGGGGAACTGCGGTTTCCTACCGAGGGAACGCGCGTTTCCTGCTAGGGAACTACAGTTTCCTACATAGGAAACCGGAAGCGTTTACTCGGTCTTTATTACTTCTGCCGGATTGATACGGGCTGTTCGCAGTATATCGCGCAGTTGTTCATATTTTTTGATATCATAATCTTTTTACTCCGCTTTTACCGATTCCGCCGGATTTGCCAGTGCTGCTTCCTTTACCTGACGGAAGATGGAAAGGAGGACAATCACGCAAGTAATGAAGAATACGGCGATGAAAGGCCATATCGTCAGGTGGATGTGGTTGGCATATGTTTCCAGCCAGCGATTCATCAGGATATAGCCTATCGGTAAGGCAAACAGGTTGCTGATCACGACTAATATCAGGTATTCTTTGAAGAATAATTGCAGGATATGGTAAAAAGTCGCACCGTTCACTTTGCGGATGGCAATCTCTTTTTTACGTTGTTGGGCGGAGAGGCTGACCAGGGAGTAAATACCGAAAGTGGAGATCAGGATACAAAGGATTGCAATAATACTGAATACACTGAAAATGACTTTTTCCGGCTGGTTGAACTTATCCACTAAATCCGTTAGTGGAGTACATAAACTAGTGTCTGTCACTCCGCTTACGTTGAACTTTTTGGCTACCTGCCTGATATGTTCGGTTACTTCTTTTTTATGTCCCGGGAGATAACGGACATAAAAGTATTGAACAGGCGTATAATTCTTTGCATCTTTATCGGTATAAAGACTGAAAAAGATACTTAATACAGGAAATTGCATAGGAGCATAAATGTAATCGTTTATTATGCCCGATACTTTTTGGGTAGTTGCCGAATATTGTTTTTCATCATATCTGTAAATGCTTCTTTCCAATAAGTCTTTATAACCCAACTGACGGTAACCGGTTTCATTGACGAGATAAGAACCCGGATTACTCTCGTCCAGCCATTTTCCTTCTTTCAGGCCGATATGGAACAGTGAAAAAAATTCTTTACTGACCAGCATCAGATTATCTTCCCGGAACGGATCAGTTTCGGCCGGATCAAATGATAAATGTATAATTTCTGTTCCATACCAGTCTCCTTGTTCCGTAAATACCGGAGAGTTTACAGCTGTGTAGCAGACTTCTTGTATATAAGGATGATTTCGTAACTCCGGTTCGAGAACTCTCAGGTCATTCTCGTATGCATTTTCGTATCCCATATCCATCTGAAGCACATTTTCATACTCTACACCTTTATCTTTGTTCAGAATAAAATGCAATTGCATGAAAAGAATAATAGATGTAATGAAGAACAGCGATCCGATAAATATCTGACCGGCTATTAATCCTCTTTTCAGAGAAACGGACTGAGTGCCAGGGCTGCAAAGTATCCTGCGGATCGGCAGATAAGTAATTATCCAGAATAATAGCGTACTGGCGAGGATTGCTGTTATCGCATTAAACACTAATGCCGATTGGTCGATATGGCGGGATACGCCTTCGTACATTCCGTAACGATTCCAGGTGGTGTAACTGTCATAATAGGGATAAATGACTTCAATCAGGCAGAATGCCAATAAATAAGCGATGAACATGGGGAGGAATAATTCCGTCCAGCCTTTTTGCATCATCTCTTTGGTAGAAGCCCCGATACAAAGGTATGTCCTGTTTTTATTCTTTTTCCGTTGTTGCTGTCCGATAAAAAGGACCAGCAGGTTCATAAGGGCACTCATAAAGGCCATTAAACCGGCGAGCGCCAGGATATGAATGTTCCGTATCCTGTTATCCAGTTCCGGATGGCAATATAAATGAACTTCCGAAGGAGTCCGCAGGTTTATTTTCCATTGGTCTACATGCTCGTCTCCATAAGGATCATCAGCATGGCTTTTATAAGCTGCCAGTTTTTCTTTTACTTTTTTGATATTACAATCCCGGTGTAAACGTACATATGTTTTATTTCGGTTTACGTGTGTCATCGGTTTTACCTGATCGATTAAAAGGAATTCGAAGATAAAGTCTGAATTATCCGGATAATCTTTGATCACTCCGACTATGGTAGGGCGATACTGCCCTGTTAAATCAAAGACTTTCCCGATGCAATCGGTCGTTCCGAAAAATCTCATAGCCGTGCTTTGGGTGAGAACAACCGATTGGCCGTCGAGGACAGTCCCTTTGTATGTCCCGGCGACAAAGTCGGAACGGAACATTTCGAAAAAGGAATGATCGCAGACAAGCCCGTAAATATATTTGCTGCTATTATTTTCTTTTATCGTGAAATTGCAGTTTGCGAATTTGCATACTTGTTCGATCTCAGGCAATAGTTTTGTTAGTTCGGCCAGATCGTTCATATGTAACTGGTCCAGGTCGGCATCCGCTCCGGTTGCTTTTTTCACCAGTCCGGTGGTGGTCAGGCAATAAAGCCGGTCGCCGTTCGGATGAAAGTTATCGAAGTGTGTTTCCCACCACAGCCAGTAACCGCCCAGGATAAAGGCCGTGAAGCCGATTGCCAGTCCGATAATGCTGACCAGTGATTGGGTTTTATATTTGGCAAATTCCCTGAAAGTGACTTTTAAATAATGACGTATCATAAGATTAATTTTTTATTCGCTTTTTATGACTTCGGCCGGATTCGTTTCAGACGCTTTCAGTGTCTGGTAAAGGACGGTACAGATAATCAAAGCGCTTGTTGCTAACAATACTATGGCATACATCCATAAACCGATACTGATGCGATAAGGATATTGTTCCAGCCATCCGTGCATAAACAACCAGGCTAGTGGAAGGGCAACCGCATTGGCAATGACTACGATTGTCAGATATTCTTTGAAGAACATGCTGATAATTGTTTTCGACGAGGCACCCATCACCTTACGTACGGCTACTTCTTTCCGACGTTGTGCAATGTTGCTGGATGAAACGGAATAGATTCCGAAGATCGAGATCAAAGTACAGAGTATGGCCAGCAGGGAGAAGAGTTGCAGGCTGGCATCCTCCGATTTGTTCAACTGGTTGAAAATAGTTGTCATTGTCTGTATGTTAGGTACGGTGTCTCCTTCTTTCTTGTGTTTTTCAAAAACCTTACGTATTTCTTTTATGGCGGCCTGTTCATTTTCAGGCTTTACACGAGCGTAATAGTAGTAACTGTTCCATTTACTTCCGTCGAGTGTGATAACCATCGGGTGTATAGGATTGCGCAAGCTGGCAGATTGGAAGTTTTTAACGATACCGACAATTTCAAACTCTTTCCGTCCACGGGTTCCATCACCATGGACAGAACCATCCCATACACTGATCTTTTTCCCGATAGGATTGTCCATACCCATGATCCGGGCGGCTTCTTCATTGATGACTGCTGTCTTGCTTGGCATGTGCCACTGTTCCGGATCCGAGTCGCTATCGTTTATAAAACGACCTTTTAATAAGCTTATTTTGAATGCATCCAGGAATTTACTGCCTACTCCGATTACTTGGAAATTCGGGTTAAAATTGTCCGGTTTTCCTTCCCAGTGTACTTCATTTTGCGTATGAGGTTCGTGGGTGATGGAGAAGACACTGCATTCAACAAACTCATCGATTATAGGAAGAGTTGCCAGTTCGTGGGTGATTCCTTCACGGTCACGATAATCCATTGTGAGATGAATCAACCCCTCTTTCTGGAATCCTAGGTCTTTATGTTTCATTAATGAAATCTGTCGGAGCATGATGAAGGTGCTCATCAGGAAGAATACGCAAATGCCGAGTTGAATAGTCATGCTGACTTTGCGGAACGAACCCTTCCGGTTAGCAGAAATACCTCCGGACAACATCAGTGAAGATGTTCGTATGAAACGCAGTAATAAGGGGAATGAGACAACTATCAATACCCCCCAACTGACTAAAGTGATTATAATCAAACTCGTATAAAAATCAGGGTCGGCTATCTTCGTATCGAAGGTTTTACAGAACAGCGAAGAAGTGAGTTCCAGCAGACAAAAGGCCAGAACAAAGGCTATGCTGGTTTGTAATGTGAGTTCGGTCAATAGCTGTATGATCAGCTCCCGTTTACCGGCACCAATCGAATTTCGGAGCCTTATCTCTTTTATGCGCTGGTAGATACGGTTTAGAAGGAAATTGATGAAATTGAAGAATACGCACAGTAATAGCAAAATGGTTGTTATGGCAAAAGTACGGATATAGGATAAGTTGAACGATAGCTCGCTTCCAAAAGTATGCCGCATATCTGTTAACGGAATCATCTTTACCGCAAGCGTATTCAGGTAGTTGTTTTTCTCCAGATAGGTTTGCAACTTCTTTTTGAATATATTTGCACTGACATTGTCTTCCAATAGCAGATAAATTTCGTTATCCAACTGACTCCATTGTCTATCTTCCGGTATCCTGTCCGTCATTCTGGTGGTAAACTCGTCTAATTCGAATACATCCTGTTGGAATGCGGAATTAGCAGGCGCATCTTCTACAACCGCCACGATGGTGAGTGTTTCCCGGTATCCGTTTTTCATTACTTTCCCGATCGCTTCTTCCGGGCTTTTGAAATATTTGAGAGCAAAAGATCGGGTTATGACAATTTCATCCAGCGAATGTAACAGATTCGTTTGCCGGCCGCTGAGAACTTTCCTGGGGAAAAGGGTAAAGAAGTTGTTGTCGATAAATATTTCTTCCGGGTCTTCCAGTATCTGATCGTTATATTTAAAGGTAGAACCGAAATTTCCGTATACCAGTGCCGTTTCTTTTATTTCCGGAAAATCTTGTTTGAGTTTACGGGCCAGAACGAGTGGCAATTCTCTCTCTTTTTTTCCGGTTTGTTTGTTGATGCCGTAGAGTGTGTACATTTGTTTGGACTTCGGATAAAAACCGTCATACGAGGTTTCGTATTCGAGCCATTTCATCCCGTAGGTGAAACAGACGAGTCCGATAGCCAGTCCGATAACGCTGATAAGTATTTGCAATTTGTATTTGATAAAATTGCGTGAAGCGATAGTGATATAGTGTTGTATCATGATTCTCTTTTAATGGTATTTGTTTTGATCTTAATACAAAATATGTGCCAATGTTATAATGATATGATAACTAACGATTTGTAATTCGTTGTTTTTCCTTGGGTAAGTGCGTATACGCACAGTGATTGTTCGTATATGCACTTTTTATTCAGTTTTTATCGATACAGCCGGATTCGCTTTTGCTGCTTTTAAAGTTTGGTAAAGTACGGTGCAAATGATCAGTATGCTTGTAAACAACAGGATGGTCAGATACATCCATGCACTGATATTGATCCGGTATGGATATTGTTCCAGCCATCCGCGCATGAATAGCCAAGCTAAAGGCAAAGCGATCAAATTGGCTACTATTACAATAGATACATATTCGCGAATAAACATGCCGATAATCGTTCGGGAGGATGCCCCCGTCACTTTCCGGATAGCTACTTCTTTCCGCCGTTGGGTGATATTGCTGGAGGATACGGAGTATAGTCCGAAGACCGAGATGAGTGTGCAAAGTATCGCCAGCAGTGAGAAAAGTTGCAGGCTGGCATCTTCCGACCGGCTTAACTCTTTCAAGACATCGTTGACCGTCGTTATTTCCGGTTGCTGGTCATACGGGAAAGTATGTTTTTTGTAAACGTTCCGGATCGCTTTGATGGCGGTTTGTTCATCCCCCGGATTTACTTTGACATAGTAAAAGTAACTACGCCACTGGGAAGGATTTAATATAATGACAACAGGGAGAATCGGATTTCTCAGGCTGGTGGACTGGAAATTCTTTACTAAGCCGACTATTTCTACGTCCTGTTGTTCGTTGTTCCAAAAGCTGATCTTTTTTCCGATCGGATCATGATATCCCATGATGCGTGCAGCCTCTTCGTTAATAAGTGCTTTGGAACCCACCAACCGTCTTCTTTTTCCTTTGGCCAGATCTGTGTCTTCAAGCTCCCGTCCTTTTAATAAAGGTATCTGGAATACGGACCGGAAGTTTTTACTGACTTCCAGCATATGAAAATTCACTTTAGTATCCGGGCTTTTTTCTTCCCACTCTACTTCTGTTAATGAATAAGGTTCGTGCATGATAGAGAAAAATGATGCAACCACCAGTTCTTTTACGATGGGAAGGGATGCGATCTCACGTGCGGTACCTTCTCTGTCATCATTCAGCATGGTAATCTGTATCAAGCCTTCTTTTTCGAATCCTAGATTTTTGTTTTTCATCAGAGAGGTTTGTTTGAGCAGGATGAAAGCGCACATCAGGAAAAATACGCAGATACCCAGTTGGATTGTCATTGCTATTTTGCGGAATCCGCTTTTCCGGTGAGGTGCAACACCACCGGATACCAGTAGTTGAGAGGTTCGGATAAACCGGAATGATATAGGAAGCGAGATCGAAAGAGTGATTATCCAGCTGAATAATGAGATTTTGATCATGTCGACATACAACTCTTTACTATCAATTGTCGTATGGAAAATATGCTTGAACAGGGGAAATGTAATTTCCATTAAACTCCAAGCAAATAAAGTAGCTATAAATATCATCAATGAATATTCCAGTAATAGCTGGCTGATCATTTCTTTTTTACAGGCTCCGATAGCGTTGCGCAGTTTCATTTCTTTGATTCGTATATAGGTCCGGTTGATTTGCAGATTGATAAAGTTGAAAAAGACGCATAGAAGCAATAATAATCCGGTTATAGCAAAAGTTTGGATATAAGTAAGATTAAAGGACAATTCGCTGCCGAATGTATGCCGGACGGCTGTGACGGGTATCAGCTTCAAAAAGATGGTCTCATTGTATTTGTGGATAGAGGTGTAGTCTGTTATCTTTTTTTCGAATGCGTCGATATGTGTGTTTTTATCCAGCAACAGATATATTTTAGCATTCAGATACATCCACTGGTTTGCCTCCGGTATCTCTTGTTCTGCTTTTCGTGCGTGTCGATCCAGTTCGAAGGCATCTCCTTTAAACTGGGAATTATCAGGTGTATCTTCCAACACGGAAACAATCCTGATATTTTTTTTCGTAAGCACTGCTTATTATTTTATCCAGTGCTTTTTCGGGAGTGCCAAACAGTTTAACGGCAAAAGAACGGGTTATTGCGATATCGCTTAATGATTGTAAGATATTGTCTTTTCTCCCACAAATTACTTTTCGGGGGAAGAAAGAGAAGAAATTTTCGTCGATAAATACTTCATCGGGATTCGATATACGTTTCTCGTTGTAGGAAAAATCAGATGCAAAATTCCCGTATATTTGTGTCGTTTCTATTACTTCCGGGAAATCCTGTTTTAATCTTCTTGCCAATATCAGGGGTAGTTCTTCCGTTTTCTTGCCGGTCTGTTTGTCTACCCCGTAAAGCATGTATATCTGTTTGGATTGCGGATAGAAGCCATCGTATGAGGTTTCATATTTCAGCCAGTTGATGCCGTATGCAAAACATACCAATCCGATAGCCAGACCGGCAATGCTGATGACGGTCTGCAATTTGTATTTGAAGAAATTACGTATGGCTATGATAAGATAGTGTTGCAACATGCTTGGTGAATGTTTATCAGTTATTTATTTCGTTATTCGCTTTTTATGACTTCGACCGGATGCAGAGTCAGATTTTGTTCTTTAAGCTGTATTTAATAACATCTCTGCCTCCTTGCCCGTTGGGAGACAAAGCTAATAAATACTCGCCGGATTTCTCTGTGGCTATTTTCCGTAAATTGCGGTCTGCTTGTAATACGGCTTGTTGTTTGCCGTCCCAGTCGAATACGTAAATAACCGAATTACCGGTAAAGTTTGTCGATCCGTCGAACAGACAGAATACATATTGTTCTGAACTGCAAATGTCGATGAAACATTTCTTGCTCTGCTCTGCATCCAAGTATTTATTGGAAATGTCGGGAACCGGTATGGTATAATAATCAGCAAAAGAAACCGATGCAGTCATATCACAATTCATATCGTAGAAGTTGACACAGTCGATAAATCGCAGGGCGGCAACGATCACTCCTTTTTCCTCGTTGAGCGTCAGGTCGCTGGCATACCCCTTTTGAAGGACTGTTGCCGGTATCGGAACCGTGATCTGAGGATAACCCGGAACAGCATATTGTCCGTTTGTTTTATTGGACGAAAAGAATACCTGTGGTTTGCGGGGATTGAACTGAACGGCATATAATTCCTTGGAAGTGATACAACAGTTCGTGCAAGCGTCTTCCAAGCCATAATCGGACATAGACTCCAATTCAGCAGAAAGAGCCGGAGATGTTTGATCCAGATCCATACGTTTCAATTTACGTGAATCGTTGTCCCAGACAGATACCTTGTTTTTATTATTCTTGTTGATATAATCATATTTAGTAAAAGACGGATAGGCGATTATAAAAGTATCTTTTTCTCTTTCTCCTATTCCGTGAAGCGATAAATCTTTTTTACTTCTTATTTGCAGAAGCGTGTCGCTATAATAGTCCATAAACGCGTAGTAATCGTTGGTAATCGCTACATCGTAATAGTTATGTATCCCTTGTCCGGCGAAAATAACTTCGCCGGATAGTTTGCTTGTAATATCCGTAGTCGCTTTATACGTTTTTACACTGTCTTTGCTGTTAGGGGTGGAACAGGCAAAGAATACGGAGAGACTGGTGAGTAGACATAGTAACTGTTTCATATTTGTCATGTATTTATTATTCGGAACGTATGATTTCTACCGGGTTTGTACGAGCGGCCTTTCGTATTTGCCAGATCAGAGTGAGAAATGAAATACCTCCGGTCAAAAGGATCGCGATGGCAAAAATCCACCAGGCAATATGGGCTTTGTAGGCAAAATCGACCATATATAAAGTGATGGCCAGCCAAGATAAAGGCAAACCGACCAGACAGGCTATTCCATATAATTGACTGTATTTGATAAATAACATTTGCCATATGGCTTTGGTCGTTGCTCCGTTTATTTTCCGAATCGATATCTCATGAAACCGTTGTTGTATATCGAATAGGGATAAACTAAACAAGCCCATAGCAGAAATCAATATGGCTATAATCGCGAAAAGGGAGGCGACACTGACCAATTGCTTATCCTCCTTGTAAATAGACAACACTTCATCTTTCAAAAATGTATAAGGGAGTTCATTTCCACATGACTCGTTGTATATTTTTCGAAGAAAGTCGATTGCTTCCTGTTTTTTATCCGGAACGATACAGACTAATAGACCGGATGAAAAGCCTTCTTTATAATAAAAGAAAATCATCGGTTCATAGCCTTTAGACAAATGTTGTGTACACATATCTTTAATAACTCCGATAACTTGATACCTGGGAGCCGGTTGCTCTTTCGTTTGCGGACTGTAAACAAGCAGGCGGTCCAGAATGACTGGTGTTTCATCGATATCTGTAATACCCAGTTCTCTTTTTGCCGATTCATTGATAACAATCGAAAGATCCATATCATTATCGATGGAGTCATTCCATAGCCGTCCTTCAATCGCCTTTATCCCCAGAATACGGAAGGAATTTTGATTGCTTACTTGGGTTCCTATACTTGTCCATTCTTTTCCCGGAATATGTGCCCAGCAATTTTGCCCTAAACGACTGATCGGGCCGGGAGAATAGCTGTGCAGCTTGATGAGCGAGGGAGTATTTTTCAGGTTTCTGTCCAGTTGTCGAACAATCAGATTGTATTTATTCCACATGCTCATATCGCTTCCCCGTGGCCCTTCTATTGGTGAGATTTTGATAATATTATCTGTTTCATATCCAAGATCGGTATTCAGCATAAAGTTTAACTGATGGATAGAATAGATAGATACGATGGTTAAAGCTAGTGTGATAATATATTGTAAACAAAGGAATACTTTTCTGGATATAGTAGATTCTCCGCCTCTCCCGATCTTTTTTAAAGAAGTTACCGGAGAAGAATAATTATATTGGAAGAAGGGGTATATGGCCGTGATAAAAGGCAACAGGAATAGAATCCCTACAGAAAGGCTGGCGTCAAATAAAAAATGCGAAGGAATTCGGATCATTAGAAAAGTATTGACCAGCAACGTCCCTGTTTCTATGAATACCCATGCCAGAAATAAAGCTACGAGAGTCATACATAAGTTTTCAGTATACAATTGAACGGCCATTTGCCGGGTATTTGCTCCGAATACTTTTTTCATACCGAATTCACGTGCCCGTTTCTGGATCAACACAGTGTAGACATTGATAAAATTGAATAATCCTACCAGCATGATCAATACGGCAATTGCTATTAGGATAAGTACGTGTGTATAATTCCCTACCAATCGTTTATCCAGGTATGTGACTACCTGTTGATCGAAATATAGCTTCTGTAAAGGGTAAAAGCAGATGCGCAGGCGGTTGGTGAAATTGGACATTTTACGGAATGCTTCGTATTCCTTGTTGACGGAGGCTGCAGAATGGCCTTTATGTAATTTGACAAGGGAATGGGGCATTGAATATTTTCTGTAGTTGGCCGATTCATTCGATATCAGTAGGTCGAAAGGCATGGAAAATCGGGTATTCGGTTTACCCATGACGGCAACGACAGTTACAATCTTTCCCATCGAGGTAGTGATTTGTTGACCGATCGGATCTTCCTTCCCGAATACTAATCGGGATAGGTCTTCCGAGATTATTGCGTCTTGCGGATTCTCTAATAATTTATTCCGGGACGTTTTTAGTATGGGGATCGGTACTATTTTCAGATAATTCGTGTCTGCGGCTAAAGAGGCAACATTGTACAGTTTGTTATCGACTGTAATCTGATCTTTGTCACTCGGGAATAGCGTAGATACAATTTCTACAGCCGGGTCTTCCAATGGGCTTGGGGTATATCCATATTCAGGTAACAGACCGTAGAGTCTTTTCTGGTGGGTTACTTCATCCTCCATCACTGTATAGCAAACCCTGTCTACTTCCGGAATAAAATGATCGGTAGTCATTTCTCCGTAGACATACCGGAATATCAATATACAACAGGCCAGGCTGAGTGCCAGACCCAGTATGTTGATTACCGTATAAAGCCGGAATCGGAGGAGGGTTCGTATAGCTAACAGGATGATTTTCATTTTTATTTATTCTGATTTAACGACTACCGCCGGATTTTGATTGGCTGCTTTCCAGATCTTCCAGCCGACGCTAGCTATGATAATAAGTTCGGTTACAATAAATAATAGAGGGTAGATCCATATATTTATTACTGTTTGTTTTACGTAACTCTCCAGCCAGTATCTCATTGCGAGATAGCTGACAGGGAATGCTATGGCTGTACTTATTGCGACAAGGAAAAGATATTCATTGAAGAATTTTTTCAGAATGCTTTTGGTTGTCGCTCCGTTGACTTTCCGTATGGCTATTTCTTTTTTACGCTGTTCGCAAGTCAAGGTAACGAGGGAAAAGACACCGAATATTGAGATAATAATGCAAACAGCAGAGGTGAAATGAAGCATCTTTAATAGCGCATCTTCCGATTTAAGGTACTTGTCGTACTCTTCTGTCGCATTGTAGATATATGTATATGTTCCTTTCATCTCTTTCTTAACGCTTTCCAAATGCTTTTTTATTGTTGTCCAACTTCCTTCTTTGTATTTGAAAATAATATCTTGGGGAGAATTATAAAATAGTTGTTTGTATTTCTCCGGAGACAAATATAATGTCGGATTGACTGGTGTCGTAGGAGATGCATTATAAGTATCTTTGATCAGTCCTTTTACTTGATATACGTCTTTAGGTTGAATAATACTTTTGCCTATGGGATCGTTCCATCCGAATGCTTTAGCTGCTGCTTCATTGATCAGTACTTGACCGGACAGATCGGAATCGTGGATCATCTCGCCTTTAAGTAAGGTGAGGTTATAAAATTGGGCAAGCGATTTCGTGCCGCAAACGACTTCCAGACTGATTGGCTGATCATTTTCCTTTTTATCGCTCCAATCTTCAATATGATAAGAAATCCGGCTTCGGTAAGGTAATAGGCTGCCATGTTCTGTCAGTATATCCGTTACTTCGGGCATTTGAGTCAGTGTCTGTTTATATTTTTCTGAATAAGGATAAATGGAGATGGAAGCGATATTTTTTCTTTCGATACCAATATCTGTATTTCTTAAATAGTGGAGTTGTTTAACCATGATGATGGAGCAGAAAATGATTCCGATGCTAATGATCAGTTGGAAGATAATACACACTTTGCGAAACATATTATTCCCCTGTCCTTTGGTAGCCCTTTTGATGGAAGATTGTAATGTTTTATGGTGGAAATAGCTAAGAACAATTAATATTAATGTATAGGAACAGAGTATGATAACTCCAATATAAACTAATGCTTCTGTAAATACGAGTGTTTTATTGGAATGAATCTCCGAGAGTTCCTTGAAAGATGGATACACAAGTTCGATTAGTACCATTCCAACCAGAAGTGCAATAAAGAACAATGTGAAAAATTCGGTAGATAAGAGTGCCAGTAATCCTTTAAAAGAGGCTCCGCATATTTGTCGTAAAGCGAGTTCCCTGTTTCTCATGTGTATTCGGGAAACAAACAATGTCAGGAAATTGAATAAGGTGCAAAGAATAACCAGTCCACCGGCTAATGAAAACAAGAGGATGTGATTGAATTTTATTTCTGTTTTAGTTTGCGGATGATCATAGCGTAAAGACGTCAGAGGTGTTACTACCAGTGGTGCTAATTTTATATCATCTTGTTTTATCTCCATTTTGTCCATTTTTTCCGAAAACTTATTAAAGTCGGTTTTGGGATATAATTTGATGTATGTCTCATGTGAGAAGTAGGTCCATTGCTTTTTATCGCTATCACTACAAACGAGTCCGAATGGAATATTACTGTGTTCTGACCAACCCTTTACAATAGCACAAATCTTCCTTTTTTCTTTATCGGCACCGAACTCTATTTCTTTCCCTATAGGATTTTCATTACCAAAAAGTTTCTTAGCTAATGCTTCTGTGATAGCCAGTTCTTCATTATAAGGAATGAGAAAATTAGTATTGCCTGATATGATCTTTATATCGAAGAAATGCATAACAGTAGAATCTGCTTTTAGTATCCTTGTTTCATAAGGTGTACCGTTTAATGCAATGTCGTTTGTCCATGAAGTCGTAGCGCAGGCAATCTCTATTTCAGGGCATGTTTGTTTTAAATATGCAGCTAAAGGTCTAGGAGTATTGCTCATTCCGGATTCGTCAAGAATACTTTTTTGCCGCACCAGATAAATCCGGTCGGCATCTTTGTGAAATGAGTCATAAGTCATTTCATAATGGATCCATAGACTTCCCAGGCAAAGCAGGTGAACCCGATTGCCAGGCCGAAGATGCTGATAAACGATTGTGACCGGTATTTCAGCAAATTGCGTATTGCTATTTTGAGATAATGTTTTAACATACCTGTTTTATTCCGATTTAATAACTTCTGCCGGGTTCTGATTGGCTGCTCTCCATATTCTCCAACCTGTACATAAAGTGATGAGTGCTGCTAATACCAGTCCTATTGCCGGATAAATCCAGAAGTCTATCCGGGTCTGAAGTACATAACTTTCCACCCACGGTTTCATGATGAGGTAACCGGTCGGGAAAGCAATGGCAGAGGCGACCAGTAACAAAAGCATATATTTCAATAGGAAAGACTGCATGATATGAGGTGTTACTGCACCGTTCACTTTCCGGATGGCAATCTCTTTGCGGCGTTTCTCACAGTCGAGGGTGACGAGTGAGAAGACTCCGAACAGGGAGATCAATACACAGACCAGCGTCACGAAATCCAGCATCATCAGCAAAGCGTTTTCCGATTTCAGGAATTTCCCGTATTCTTCTTCCATATTATTGATCCGGCAATTTCTGACGTCCGGATTTAGCTTTCTCACTAATGCGTCCAGCCGTTGTTTGCAGTTAGTCCAGGTCCCTTCCTGATATTTGAACAGGATGGAACTGTCGTTAAATTCGGTTTTTTTCTTGAATACCATAAAGCCAGGCTTGCATGGTACTGTCGGAGGTGCAATATAGAAATCTTTAATGACACCGGAGATTATCCAGGGATTGTCGCCTCCGATTGTTTTCCCGACCGGGTGATCCATATTCAACTCTTTGATTCCGGCTTGGTTGATTAATATATGATCGCTGTTCCCATCGGCAGGGATCTCTCCTTCAAGAAGTTGGAATTCATAAAATTTGAAGTATGCCTGGTTACAGTCGAACATCTCTAAGCTGACGGAAGCAGTGGAATCCTGGCGTCCATCCCATCTGTCTATTGTACTATAAGAACGGGCATAGCGGGGGAAGATGGCTGATATGCTATCGGGAAATATTTCGGTTATAAATGGGATTTTCGCCATTTCTTCTCTTAATCCGTCGATGGACGGATATGTATTAATACAGGCCCGGTTTGTCCGTTCGAATCCAAAGTCAGCCTGGTTCAGATGGTGGATTTGTTTCATCAGGATTACCGAGCAGAAGATAAAGCAGATACTGATCACGAATTGTGCTACCATGCTGACTTTCTGGAATATGTTTTTGCTTTTGCTTCCGGTTGAACCTTTTAGCATGGCATTCAGTGTCTTTTGCCTGAAATAATAGATCGGGTATAAGGATAATAAGAAAGAAAGGGAGGCTACGATTGCGGCATATTTAATGGCAGCCAGGTAGATATCCATATTATCCAGTTTTATTTCTGATAACTCCCTGAATGTCGGCAATGCTAGTTCTATCAGGATTAAGCCGGTGAATAAAGCGAGCAATAAGGTGATCGAATATTCGACTCCAAATAAAACCATCTGGTTTTTATCTGACGATCCGCAAACTTTCCGTAAGGCAATTTCGCGGCTACGCATCCGGATCCGTGTAATAAATAGAGTCAGATAATTGAATAAGGCACATAATATGACCAATCCGCCTGCCGAGGCAAACAGGAGGATATGTTCGTATTTGACTGTTACCACCCGATTGGGACGGTCATAGCGCATGGAGGTAATAGGTGTCAGTACGATCTTATCGACAGAAAATGTTTGGTCGGGCTTCGTCTTATATTCATCGAGCTTTTTTCTGAATGCCTGAATATCGGTACCTTCCCGCAGTCTGATAAATGTTTGCCAGGCAGAGGCATTCCATTCTTTTCCGAAACTGTTTGATTCAAGAAAATCGAACGGCAGATTACTATGCGTATCCCAGGGCTTAACGACTGCACAGATGACCTTATCTCCATAGATATCTATTTCTTTTCCGATAGGATCTTCTGCGCCGAACAATTGTTTGGCAAACCGGTCGGTGATAGCCAGTTTATTATTATTCTGAAGCATAAAATCCCGACTACCGCTGATTAGCTGAAAATCGAACATGTTTACTGTCGCAGAATCGACTCCGATCTTAAATGAAGTATATTCTTTTCCTTTATATTTGAATGCCATCCCCCAGGCTTGCATATTGCAGGCATCTTCCACTTCTGGAAATGTCGCTTTCAGGAAACCGGCTAACGGATAAGGCGTAATTTCCGATATGCCGCTGCTGGACATATATGATTCAACGCGTACCAGATAAATCCGGTCGGCCCCCTTATGGAAAGTGTCGTAAGTCTGTTCGTATCGTATCCACAAGGTAGACAGTGCAAAACAAGTAAAGCCGATAGCCAGTCCGATAATACTGATAATGGATTGTGATTTGTACTTTCTCAGATTACGGAATGCGAGTTTGATATAGTGTCTTAATAGGTTCATGATATTAATTGTTTTGTTTATTCTGATTTAATGACTTCTGCCGGATTGATCCGGGATATTTTCCAAAGTTGCCATATAATAGTGAAAGCAACTATGATCGCCATGACTAAAAATAAGATGATGAACGGCCATATACTTATGGAAATATGATTCATGTAATTTTGTAACCATCTGTTCAACAGCAATACTAATATCGGAAAAGCAATAGCAGCCGAAAGTGCCAGCTGTATCAGATTACTTTTGCAGAATATGGATAGAATGGTTCCGGAGGTAGCTCCGTTTATTTTGCGTATGGCCACCTCTTTTTTTCTCCGCTCTGTCGATAAAGTTACGGATGCATAAATACCCAGCAAACTGATAAGTATGCAAATAACGGAGAAGATAGAGGTCATCCGGAAGATTTTCTGTTCTTCATCCAACCGCCTTGTAACATCTTCTTTCATGCTGTGGATGTAAATGGGAGTGGCTGGATTTACATAGTGGGATAACGTTGTCTTTATCATCTTAGAAAACTCTTTCTGGTATTCCGGTTTTACTTTTACGATACAGGTCATATTGATATTGTTTTCAGGGAAAGGTAAATAAATACAAGGTAAAACCGGACGAGTATTCATCTCAAACTGGTTGTTGATAATATCGGGCACAATCCCAACAACCTGATAGTTTGTCATTCCATTTCTCCAGTAATCAATGCCTATTTGCATACCGATCGGGTTTCTGCCCAGCGATTTTGCAAAAGATTCATTCACAACAGCCTTGTCTGTTTCTGTTATTGTATATAGACGTCCATCCTTTGTTTTTTGATTGATTAAATCAAAGTAGTTGGCATCTGTATAAATATGGGTAAGCGTCTCTTTGGCTTCTCGTTCGCTGATTCCTTCCCAAGTGAAACGGCCTTCTCCCAGATGCCAGGCACCGGAAAGTCCCATTCCGCTACGGCAGATTGTTTCAACCTGTGGGTTCTGTTCTAGTTTTCTTATAACTTCCGGTCGAACGGGATATAGCTTGTCTCCGTTCAGAGAAACTTCGATAATAGAAGCTTTGTCTGCTTCAGTCAGTCCGAAGGTTAATTGATATTCCATAAGATTACTTTGTTCTTTTACGAACCAGGTTGTTCCCAGAAATAGAAAACAGATAATTAATTGTACGGAGATGAATGCATTACGCAAGAGACTGTTCTGCCGTATTGTTTGGTTACTGAACAAGCTTTGTCTGACTGATATTTTTCTGATTTTATAGATCACAAGCAGACAAAGAATGGCTATTCCCACTAATCCTATCAGACTATATTGAATTAAGAGCAGGAAGATATACGTCGGATCTAATGTAAAATATAGATTGAAACTGTTAACGTAAGGCATCACTAACTCTGCGAGTATGAAGCTCAACTGGCAAGCTGTAATAAAAGCCATCGCTGCTTCCGTGAACAGGAGTTTAAACAAAGACGTTCCGGAGGCTCCGTTTACTTGCCGGATACCACATTCTTTGATCCGGTTGGCAATACGGCCGATGATAAAGATGACATAATTGAATAAAGCGGTCAACAGGACAAGCAGACCGATAATAAAGAAGAATGTATTTATATGCTGGAATTCACTTTTAGGATAAAGCTCTGCCCGTTTTGCCAACGGTTGTAGTTGAATAGCAAGTTCTGCTGTCTCATTTTTCCATCTTGGGAACTTGAGTGTATAGTTTTTGAGCTTTTCATTTAGTTGTTTGAGGTTTATTCCTTCTTTTAGTTTGACATAAGTACAAAAGCCTTGATAATTCATAGGGGAGTTTGGATTGCATATATCATCGTTGGTCGTATTTAACTCAATGCCGCTAAATCTTTCCAAAGAACTTTGCTTGGGGAAATTTTCTATTACTCCCTGAACTGTAAAAGTTTCTTTCTTATCGTCGAAATCATTGATGTCGGTAAAAGATTTTCCTACAACATCAATGGTACCGAATAGTTTATAAGCAGTCTTCTCGGTTAATAAAATAGCATTAGGTGTCTGACTGAACTTCCTTATATCTCCGTTTATTACATGAATATGGAAGAAATCCAGAAAATTATCGTTTGCGAATAAGAAGGTTTCCTGAAAATAGTTGACAATGCTATCTGTTGTTTTTACTTCACATAATTTATCTGTGTAGCCTCCCATTTGACTATAGGAAACGGTCGATTCTATTTCTGGGAAATCTTTGGCTAAAGCATCAGCCGCATAATTTTCATAACATTCTTTGGGGCCTGTTTCTGATTGTGAATAAAGGATACAGATTCTTTCTATATCCTTGATGTTTTTGTCCCAGTTCAGGGAAACCCTCAAAGCATAGGAACAAAATGCAAAACAGGTAACGCCAACAGCTAATCCGACGATACTGATTAGTGATTGATGCTTGTTCTTTAGCAGATTACGAATTGCTATTGTTAGGTAGTGCTTTAACATTTTGTTTGTTCTTATATTAATATATTCCTATTCGGATTTAATGACTTCTGCCGGATTCCTGCCTGCGGCTTTCCATATGCGCCAACTTATGCACAAGGTAATAATAAATATGAGACAGATCAAAAGAACCGGATAAATCCAGGCGCTTATCTCTGTTTGTATCACATAATTCTCCAGCCAGGGCTTCATGATGAGGTAACCGACAGGCAAGGCGATGCATGCTGCCAAGCAAAGCAGCAACATGTATTCCTTAAAGAACATGCGTATAATCATTCGGGCAGTAGCACCATTTACTTTGCGGACGGCTATTTCTCTCCGGCGTTGTTCGCAGTTGAGGGTTACCAGGGAGAAAATACCGAACACAGAGATGAGGATGCAGACTACCGTAACGAAGTCGAGCAACTTGATCAGGGCATTTTCCGATTGGAGGAATTTGTTATACTCTTCTTCGGCACTGTCTAATCTGTAGAAGGTAAACTCCGGGTGCTTTTCTTTGATCAATGCGTCGATCCGTCGTTTGCATTCCGGCCATTGTCCTTCATGAAATTTGAAAAGCAGCACTCCGCTGGAACTGATCGAATAATAGTATTCCTGAACGGTGAACACAATCGGTTTCACCGGTATAGTAGGCGATTCTTTACAGAAGTCGCGTATAACACCGATAACCTGTAAACGGGTTGAATCGAACTTTTGGAAATATTTGCCGATCGGGTCCCGCCATCCGAACTCCCGGACTGCTGCTTCGTTGATCATCACTTTGTCCTTTTGATCGTCGTCCTTTAGCATTTTACCACTCAGAAGTTTCAGGTTATAGTAATTGCATATTTGTTCGCCACTGGGAATAAGTTCCAAGCGTATTTCATTTGCTGATGCCGGTTTTTCATCCCATTCCTTCGTTGTCATATATTGTTTTCCTGTGAAAGGAATGAAAGCATTATGATTGCCCGGAAGAATTGTTGTAATCATAGGTATTTGTTTCAGTTCTTCCCGCAGACTGGCTTCGGACGATTTGGTACTGAATACGAGAGAAGCCCTTCCGGCCCGTTCCACGACACGGTCGGAATGTGAAAGGAAATGTATCTGTTTAATCATTACGACCGTACAGAAGATAAATCCGATACTGATGATAAACTGGAATACCAGAAAGAACTTCTGGAAATAATTCTTTCCGTTCCCTTTTTCCGTCCCCTTGATTGCTGCGTTCAACGACTGGCGGCGGAAATATTGGATCGGGAATAAAGAGATAAAGAATGACAGTACTGCCACAAAAAGCGAATAAAAGATAGCTTCCAGATAGATTCCGTTGGTGGCCGTATGGATTTCGGATAATTCCCGGAAAGTCGGTAATACCAGTTCGATCAGCAACATGCCGATGAAAATGGCGGCCAGCAAGGTCAGTAAATACTCTATGGAGAATAAACCCATCAGATGCTGGTCTGAGGAGCCGCACACTTTACGTAAGGCAATCTCTTTTCCGCGCATTCGTATCCGGCTGACGAACAATGTCAGATAGTTGAACAGCGAACAGAGGATAACCAGGCCGTCCGATAATGCAAACAGCAGGATATGATTGAATTTAACGGTCGCTTCTTCTATCGGATGATCGTAACGCAGCCGGGTGATCGGTGTCAATATAAAATGTTCCAGTAGCGTATGATCCTGTTTAATCGTATGTTCATATAGCTTTTTGCTGAAAGCCTTGATGTCTGTCCCTTCCCTGACTTTGATATAAGTAGACCAGTTGAAAGCGCCCCAATATGCATATTGATGATTGGCTTCTATTATATCGAAGGGGATATTGGTATGTGTTCCCCATGATTGGACGACTGCACAGACCGGTCTTTTCTCATTATAAATCATCAATTCTTTTCCGATCGGATTCTCTTTACCGAATAGTTTTTCGGCAAGTTCTTCGGTGATGGCTATTTCTTTATTATCAGGTAACAGGAAATTGGTGTTTCCGCTTATCAACCGGACCGGAAATGTTTTCATCAGGGCGGAGTCCATATCTATTATACTGGATTGATGGGTAATTCCCTCATATTTGAATTCAGAATCGCCACCCCGTGTATTGCCGGCCTGTTCTATCTCAGGAAATGTTTCTTGCAGGTAAGCCGCCAGCGGGGAGGGGGTGACTGTCGATAAACCGTCTTTGCTGTTTTTGTCTTCGTTCCTGACAAGGAAGATACGTTCGGCTCCTTCACGGAAGTTGTCGTAAGTCATTTCATATCGTATCCATAATGTTGCCAGGGCAAAACAGGTAAATCCCATCGCCAGGCCGATGATGCTGACAATCGATTGTGTTTTGTATTTTAATAGGTTGCGTATAGCAATCAGTAAGTAATGTTTTAACATGGTTTCAATTGTAATTGTACATTGAAAAATACAAAAGATGTGCCAAATAGATAACTGCTTGGTGGATATGTTGTTATCGGCTGTATGGTGTTGGGGTCTGTGTGTGTATCCGCACGAATTACGTTCGTTTGCGCACGGTGCTGTGCGGATGGTACGGAATAATTAACGTATTCTTCCTTCTACTTTGCCGTAGAAAATGTAAAGCGGATTGGTTATATTTTATAGTTTTGCGGTTTATAACTCTATAAGTATGCAGATACCCGTATCACGATATATCTTTTTAGTGGCGATTTCTCTGTTTGTTAGTCTTCATATGCAGGCTCAGTTTCTGGATTACGGCTCCGATCCGGCACGGTTCAAATGGAACATTGTCAAGTTGCCCCATTATAACCTGGTGTATCCGCAGGGTAATGATTCGATGGCTTATAACTACGCCTCTATCTGGAAAATGCTTATCCGCATTTGCAGAAGACGATCGGGACAGGGATGCAGAAGAAATTTCCGGTGATTCTCCATCCGGCCAATATGTCGTCCAACGGATTGGTATCGTGGGCGCCGCGCCGTATGGAACTGATCACGACGCCTTCCTCCAAACTCGATGGGGTGAGCTGGGACAAACATCTGGTGCTGCACGAGTCGCGGCATGTCCTCCAGACCAGCAAGGTGATGCGTGGTTGGTTCAAACCTTTATATTATATAATCGGCGAGCAGGCGGCGGGTGTTGCTGCCTTTTTCATGCCGAGCTGGTTCCTGGAAGGCGATGCGGTGGGAACCGAGACTTCCATGTCGAACGGCGGGAGAGGGCGGTTGCCGGAATTCAGTATGCCTTACCGTGCCCAGATGTTGGGAGAAGGAAAAAATTACTCGTTCGATAAATGGTATCTGGGTTCTTATAAAGATTATACGGGCGATTATTATGCATTGGGTTATAACCTGACTTCTTTTGCCCGCCACCGTTTCGGACCGGATATATGGGATAAGACGACCACCCGGTATGTGAACCGCTTCTTTGCGATCCCGATGTTCAGCAATGCCTTTAAACATAATGCCGGGATAAGTATTGACGGACTGTATAATGAGACGTTCGACTTTTTGCGTAAAGAATGGAGGAAGATGGACACTGCTGCCGTTATTCCCGATTATCTTTCGCCGAAACCCGGAAAATATACTTCTTACCGTTATCCGCAGGCTGTGAACGACTCGACGGTTATTGCCGTTAAATCAGGTTTGCAGGATATCAATTCGCTGGTTTCGGTAACGAACGGAAAGGAAAAGAGATTGTGCTATCTCGGAACGATCAACAGCCGTTTGAACCTGGCCGGCAATAAGGTGTACTGGACAGAGATTGTTCCGGGCCTGCGTTGGACACATGAAAATTATTCCGTTATAAAACAATATGATTTAGAAACGGGAAAGGTGACGATACTTACTCCCCGCGGACGTTATCTGGCTCCGGCTATCGACAAGGACAACCGGACGGCAGCCGTTTCCCGTTTTACGGTAAGCGGTGAAAACCAGTTGGTGCTGGTCGACCTGGCAACGGGAAAGGAACAGCGTTATTTTACTGTTCCGGATAATGCCTTCATCAAAGAGTTAACCTACGATGATAATGGAACGATTACTGCCGTAGCCGTAACCGCTACCGGCATAAGTCTGCTGCAACTGGATACGCAGACCGGTGCATGGAGTGAATTGCTGGCAACCACTTCCGTAAATATTACCGCCCCGCTTTGGAGCAACGGCAAACTGTTTTTTGAATCGGGAGCCAACGGAACTAATAATATCTATTATCTGAATCCGTCGGATACAGCCACTTACCGGTTGACATCTGCCCGTTTCGGGGCTTTCGATCCGGCTTTTACTCCCGGTAAAGACAAACTGCTTTATTCGGATTACCAGGCAGACGGGTATCGTATCGGTTCTTTGGCGGTGGATAGCCTGGAAGCGGAAAAGGCGGACTTGGGCGATCCTTATCATTCTCCGCTGGTTACTTCGCTGGTTGAACAGGAGCAGTTCAATCTGGATTCAGCCAAACTGACTCCTATCGAGTTTAATCCGCGTCCTTACCGCAAAGGAGCGCATACGTTTAAGTTACATAGTTGGGCCCCCTTCTATTATGATGTGGCGGAAGCGATGAATACGGGGGCTGACGATCTGAGTACGATCGTGAAACCGGGGGGTATGGTCCTTTCGCAAAACACGTTGAACACGGCTATCATGCAGGCAGGATGGTATTATCGTAAGGGTGAACATCATGGCAAATTATCATTTACCTATAAAGGTTGGTTTCCGGTCATCGATATCGCTGCCGATTATGGCGGTAAAGCATTCGATGTGACCTGGGTGACCAACGACAAGGATAAGGAAGTGGCACAGGCGGCAACCGTAAGACGCACCTTGCTGGAGGCTGAGGCGCGTGTCTACCTCCCTTTCAACCTCACCCGCAACCATTATATCCGGGGAATACAACCGGCGGTTGCCTATTATTTTACCAACGACAGGTATCAGCAATATGAAAGCCGTACATACAGCAATTTCCAGTATATCCTGCCGGAAGTATTGTTTTACAGTTACCGCCGGAAAGCCCAGCGTGATATCCTGCCCCGCTGGGGATATCAGTTGCGGTTGCAGTATCTCCAGTCTCCTTTCAATAAGGAAAACTACGGAAGCCTGTATGCCGGACGCCTGACGACTTATTGGCCGGGTATCCTGCGTAATCACGGATTGATGTTGCGTATGGGATACCAATACCAGAGTGTGGACAATAAAACCCTGTATTTACCCAAACATTTGATAGATAAGCCTCGCGGGTATAATTTCATGTATCAGACCCGTCAGCAGATAGCCTTTAAGGCTGATTATGCTTTTTCAGTCTTTTCACCGGATCTCAGCCTCGGGCAACTGGCTTATATCCGCCGCCTGCGGGCCAACCTATTTTACGACCTGAACCGTAATCAGGCTGCCAAAGGCCGTGACTGGACAACACAAAGTTCATTCGGTACCGACCTGATTTTCGACTGGAATGTCTTCCGGATGAGTTTCCCGCTGACAACCGGCGTACGGTTGATACAACCGATCGATTATGGCAAGTTCCAGGTCGAGGCACTGTTTTCTATCACATTTTAGGAAATTAATAAGTGCTCATCTATCCGGTCTGTGTCATCAACGTACCATAGCGAAGTGATGTTATGGCCTATATCTGACAAGGAGTGAAACAATGGCTATCACCAACAAAAGTTTTCTAGTTTTTTTCCTTCATTCCTTCATGTCTGTATTTATATATTTGTAAATCAGCTAATAGAAGATGAAGGCGATGAAGACAATGAGGGTTGCCACATGATGAATTTCATATTTTATCGTCACGCAGCGAACGACGTGCGGATATAAGTTACCCCCAAAATCCATCCAATGTACCTGGTGGCATAGTGGTATAAAAGGTATATCCTATCTACTTACTGGTAGATATCTAAGAAGTAACAGATATACTTCTATACCCAAAGTCCCGTATTCTTTCTTGTTTGTCAGCTGTCAAACGCTTGTTCAGTATCTGTCGTACGCTTATTTGACAGCTGTCAAACAAGCGTATGACAGATGCAAATAAAGAAAAGAGTTCCGACTAAAGATTTAAATATTAGTAGGATACATGCTTGCGGCATACTACTTGCCCTCTTGTAGATAGGCAGATAAATCCCCTTTACCCATATTTGCGATGGGAAATTTGAATTATGGTAAGATATTGGATGCTAATCTTCATTGCCTTCATTTGTAATAAGCTTTTTATTAGTATTATACCATGTGAGATGAAGGAATGAAGGAAAAATATTAGAAAACTTTTATTAGGAGTGGTACTCATGACGGAAGAACTGAACCACCCTGGTATCCTCATAGGCAGCTATTTATTTCCCGTTAAATAAATAGCTGCCAAAGACTATCTTAACATGATCTTTTGAGTTCCGCTTAACCCATACTGGTCTGTAAAGCGTACTATAACAGTACCTTTATTATTCGTATGAATTGTATTTACATTAGAGGCAGATCGGATAAGCCTGCCATCCATCGTAAATAGATCTACTTTTCTGACTGTCTCAGAGAAAATAAGATTGTTGGAAACTAAATCGAAATAGACAGAAGTTTCCGGCTGTTTAGCTATTCTGTCATTGCCGGTTGCTTTCAGTGAGTTTAATTTCCATGCAGCAAAACCGTTATTTGCTGAAAGGACGTATAGGATAGGAGAATTATCTGCAGCTATTCCGATCTCTATATCTCCGGCTATGCTTGGTTTATTTCCTAAAACGGGAGAAGAAGCCCATAATGTTTTTGTATCTGGTTTGCCTGGCTCCAATGTGTAAACATCTACTTTGTTTTCATTTAAAACGGCCAGATAGTCCAATCCATCCTGAGTGAGAATATACCGGATAGCTGTACCTTCCAATGTGGATTGCGATTCACTTATTTGTTTCCCGTTACAATACAGGAACTTTCCTCCGTTTGCGTTCCAGTAAAACGATTTATCAGGTTTCACGGCCAGATGCCCTTTGCCGGATGAAGAGATTGTAAATTCTTCCTCCGTGTAAAAGCCATCCCATTTATTGGGAGCACCCATGCCAAATGTATAGACATAGTTTTCCGTTTCTGATTCAGTTGTTGCATATATTTTGGCTGTACCTTGATTCACACTGCCTGAGGCAAAGATGTTTCCTCCTAAAAATGCAGGACATTCAGAATCATAGGAAAAAGTAATGTCATTGAGACTTCCCTGATGTGTATTGTCCGGGAATGAAAAAGCATTCATGGTTTCTGTCTCTTCTACGACAAAAGTGGTCATTAGTATTCCATCTTCTGTAACAGTAGCATCATGCATTTCCCTACCCCAGATGCCGCTTATTGAAAGTTCCCCTTTTATGTGCCCTTTTTCGGCATCATATATGAATATATTTTTCCGGTATTCTCCGCTTGGTCCCCAGGTGTCTTCCCAATCTTTAGGCTGGTCCGGGTCGATATAAAGATTCTTGACAATATAAATGCACTTCTCTCCGCCCACTGTTCCATAAGCCATTCCTGTTGTTTTATCCTGGTTGGATTCAAGGTCTGAATAGAAACCGGGAAGATTGTTCCCTTCTATTGAATTTTCCCATAACAGAGTAAAATGATCGTTCGAGCGATTGGCTGGTGCGTCGTATAATCCCGTTACTTTAAATGCGGCAAAACCGTTGTTTGAAGATAAGCAATAAATATACAAGTCATTCTCTTTCCATTTGAAATCGATATCCCCCATGTTCCCGCTCAGATCACCTAAAGTAGGGCATTGGGCAACACAATTGAATGAATGTAAATTCCCCGGAAGCATGGAATAGATTTTAGTCACGATGCCATTGCCCGGAAAAATACCTGAGGCATTGCTATAGGAGTTTAAGAGGTAATAATACCGTCCGTTATGAGGATTTGTTCCTATATATCGGATTGTCTGGGAAAGGGTTAACTCCGGAGTCATGTTCTGTGTATTGCCGGCATAAGAGCCATCGGGTGTAAGCATATGCAATGCTTTGTGGCTCCCTTTTACTAAAATGCTGCCATCCGGGTTGACAGTGCAGTTGTAAAGTGTGTTATTGTCGGGAACTTGTCCGAAGTCGGTTGCTGAAGTAGAAATTGATCCGTCTTTCCCCAAAGCGAAATGACGGATATATACCGGTTTGTCCGGATTGGGATTTCCCAGGCCTTCTGTTGATCCGGCTATCCAGAGTTTGGCAGTCCCGTCAGCGATATTCCCGGCAATACTTAGTTTTTCCACACGTATGTCGGTCGTTTCAGGAAGCGAAGTAATAACAGGTGTTGCATTGAGTCCGTCCCACATACAGAAATCAAGGCTGTTTCCGATAACCGACAGACTTACGGTATATATTTTCCCCTCTGCGATTTCAATATCGGCAATCTTATGGATGGAACCTAATGTGGAGGAATTAACCGGGTCCATATTCAGCCTGCCTGCCCAGTCACCTGTTCCGGCATCATAATAATTGATAGCATTGCCGTCGGTATTGCTGCCTGTCGTTATAAAGACATACTCTTTGTCTCCGAATTTCCCATAAGCCAGCCCTCTGTTGAGGTTTTCCCCTAAGCCGTCAACTCCTGAAAAGTCTTTTGCCTTGTCTAACGTGTTTTGAACATGGGATATCTGCCAGATACTGGTGATATCAACAGTCGCATACGATGCGCTCCCCAAAAGGAGCGTTGCCATAATAAAAGTAATTTTCTTATTCATAAACGATAATAATTAGGTAAAATATGAAAGTATTTCAATAATCAGGAATCAGTAGAAGGGCATCGGCAAAGAATGGTCCGACCGATCGCTCTCCTACTAATTTTAGTTGAGTTTCAGAATCTTTATCCAGCCAGTAAGAACCCAAGAGAGCCCAGTCCCCTGCTTTCTCCGTTGGATTGACAGTTGCTGTATATATATTCCGGTTAGCCGTTATCTCAAAGGAAATACAGGAACTCATCTCTTCCGGACTCATGGGCGTACAGTAATAATAAACAGAATAATTCCCAGACTCCCTGATCACAGGAAAAAAGGAAAAGAAGCAATCGTTCGGGGCGGCCCATGAAAACATAAAGCTGTTTTTATAATGATCGCCAAAACGTTTGAACCAATTATCCGAGTATTTTATTTTATCGATATCTGTATCGTCTACGAGTATGTCTGGTTTTGAGCCATCCAGATAAGGGTCTTCCCTTAACTTTTCTCTCAGTTCTTTTGAACTTACTTTTTGTATGGCGCAACCTGTCTCTGCGGCGATGGATGCAGCCATGCCTGCAACTTGTCCGAGCATCATAAACACTGGTTCCATTCTTATGGAGCCATACGCTATATGTGATGCCGAAAGACAGACGGGAACCAGTAAATTCTGACATTCATTATACCGTGGAAAGAGGCTACGGTATGAAATAGGGTAGGGAGGGAAGCCATGGTATTGCACGTCTCCTTCATTCTTTACCATTCCGTTCACGACTATTCTCCGGCAGTTATGAGAATCCATACCATAGGCAGCCAGTGCTATGCCGTCTTCTACAATTTCATTTCCCTGGCAATTATGTTGTGTCATTACATATTCACCTTTCAGCCTCCGGCCTTCCCTGATATATAGTTGGGGTGGAAAATTGTCATTGGCTGTGAATTCATCTTTTGCCCATCCCCATTCAGAGGCTTCTTTCCGTAATTTGGGCGGTACTTTTTCTTCATTTGCCAGGAAGTATAATAATCCTTTGATGTAAAGTTCGTGTTCATAGGCTATCTTTTTACGTTCTTCCGGACTGCCTTCTATATAAGAGTGATTCATGCCGATCAGGTCCGTAGAAAAAGGACCGTTGTTATTTATGTCGTATTTCTTATCCGGCATGTCCCGGTTGATCGAAAGTATCTCTTCCAATTTATATTCCTTTTTCTCCAGCATACGAAGGAGTAATTCATATTGATCCGGGTTATACGTTTCCGGTTTTTCAAAAGGACGCCGGAGTTGTTGGTCATTTGTCAGGCACAGCCGGTAATTGTATGCCTGTACACTACTGTCTCCTGTCCCTTTGGAAGCTAAAGGATGATCGCTGATTCCCCAGCACAATCCGGAAGGAGGATTTCCTTTCTCTTTATATGGATCGATACTGTCGGGAAACTGGTGCTTGTCAAGTAACTGAACCCCGTTTAATGTTTCGTTGTATATTGAATTATCCTCTCTGCCGACGGTATATGAAATACCTGCCGCAGCCATAAGATCTCCTTCATAAGAACAATCGATGAATTGCTTCGCTCTGATGGTGATGAATTCGGGAGTGCCTTCTTCTCCTATTCGTTGTAAACGGACGTATCTTATCCGTTTACCTGATTTCACAGCCGATATAAGCCGGTGGTTCTTTAAAACAGGAAATTCAGAACTGTCGATGTATTCGTCGAGTACCTTTTGAGCGACACTAGGCGGGAAAGACCATTGTTCGAATTTCTTATAATGTTGCCCTATTTTCCTGTAAAATAAGCGGGACAGACCTGTAATGGCATATTTATTGCCGATGTCCGTATAACCCAGTCCACCCGTAGTCATACCTCCCAGATGATCGGATGGCTCAATCAACAGTGCTGATTTTCCCATCTTTTCAACTGAATAGGCTGCTATGACGCCGGATGCGGTTCCTCCATATATACAGACATCCACTTCTGTTTGTTTATCCTGACAGGAAAAACAGAAAATCAGAAATAATATGGATACAATATAGTGTTTCATCGTATTTCAATATCCTGGATTTTGTTTCAATATCCCTTTATATTCAATGATATATTGGGTTGGTATCGGGAACAGTATCTGTTCCGGGCGTAAAACGCTGTTGGGCATCTTGCTGGCTACTTCATAAAATTTGCCGTGACGGACCAGATCCTGATAGCGGTGTCCTTCCAGATAAAATTCATGTGCACGCTCCATAAGTACTGCATCTCTGAATTCCTGCTGTGAAAGTCCGTTGGGTAAATTGGCCAGTCCCGTCCGTGGGCGTACTTTATTAAAATAGGCCCTTGCTTTATTGGTTGGCCCGTTCAGTTCGTTTTCTGCTTCAGCCATGGAAAGCCATACGTCTGCATATCGTTGACGCACAATGATATGGTTTGAGTTATGTCCGACCATTGCTGGATCTTCATCATATTTCATCGCAATAGCACCGATCATATTACTCCGGTTATATTGTTTCCCGTCTGTTCCAATATAAGATTGGGGTAATCCTGAAAGGCGACTGTCTGCCGGATCAAATGTGTCTATGAAAGACCATCTTACATAATAGACCCCCCATTTTGTCCCTTTCCAGGGATAAGATGAAGGAAGGGATATGGCATGCCAGGTGTTGCCGTTATTAGGGATACTCTGTTTACGCGGCACTCCGTAAATAACTTCCTTGTTCCGTTGATTATTAATGCTGAAAATACTTAAATAGTCATCTTGCAGTTCATAATAGTTCAGGTCGATGATCTCCTGCCCATACTTTGACACCTTTTCCCAGTCTTTTTCGATCATATAAAGCTGCATCAGGATCATATAAGCTATTCCTTTGTTCATGCGGCCGTATTCTTCCTCGGGTGATTGATCTTTCGGATGTTTCAAATAAGGTAATGCCTGGTTTATCTCCTCCTGGATAATTTTGATGTATTCTTCTTTGGAGGGACGGGGAGTATATTCCACGATATTAGGATTCAATACCAATTCATCCGGAACGATAGGGACCGTACCGAAATAAATATAAAAATGGTGTAGGAGATAGGCGCGTATCACTCTTGCTTCCGCAATATAGAGGTTCTTGACATCTTCGGAGATATTGTCGAGAGCCTGTAAACGGAGAACAAACGCGCGGCAAGTCGTGACTTCTTTGACTTTGGAAAATTTGTCAAGCAAGTCCATTTCAGGCCGTGCGAAATTATCCGGGTTATAGCGGTGCTCCATGAACCAATCCCATCCGTTGTTTCCTCCCAGAATGTCGGCAGCCATGTCACTGATCAGAAATGCACCTAATTGATTCCCATTAATCCAGCCGCCATGGGGACCTTGCATGATTTCGTAAAGGGATGCCAGTGCCGCTTTACAATCATTCTCATTTTTAAAGAAATTCGATTCTTCCAGCTTTGAATATTCTTCCATCTCCAGTGTACAACTGAAACAGAAGAGGGATAATACTAACAGATAAATATTTTTCATATATAATAGATTTAATAGATGTAAAATCAATAACTGAATTGAAACCCTACGGAATAAGTCCGTTGATTGGGATAGGATGCTGCCCGGCTATCCGATTCAGGATCTAATCCTTTATAAGGTGTGATCAGGATCGGATTCTGTAAAGAGGCAAAAAACCTTAAACTTCCTTTCCGGAGGGGCAGCCTGTATCCGAAGTCGATGTTGCTAACCCTGATGAACCAAGCCTTCTGCAGGTAGTAATCGCCAATGCCATATCCGCTGAACCTCTGTAAAGAGGAAGGAAGAGTTCCTTGCCTGTTATCGCTGTTCCAACGGTCTTTTACATCGACCATCTGATTCAAACCTTGTTCCAAGTTGGTGACATCTGTCAGCAATGAATAAGTCGCATTGGTCATCCATCGGTTGAAAACGCCGTACATACTGATATTCATATCCAGGCTTTTGTATCTGAATGTGTTTGTCAAGCCTAATGTGAAAGGGGTATTGACTCCAATGCGTACCTTATCAGCGTTATCCAGAATACCGTCAGGCTTGCCGAGACGTTTGGGAATTCCGTTATCATCGAGCACCAGGTTACCGTTTTCATCTTTCAGGTAGCCATCGATGTCTTTGAATTTAATTGTTCCGGGAATAGCCCCGGTAGTATAAGGAAGAGTTTCCCCTTCCTGCACCAGTCCGTCGGATTGATGATACCATAATTCTCCGAAATATGCTTTTTCCGAATCATATATATCCGGCCGCCAGCTATCATCTCTTTTAAGCCATCTGTCCCGGTAGTAGGTGTAGGTCAAGTTGGTTTCCCATGAGAAGTTTTTACTTCGTATATTCTGGCTGTTCAATGTAAATTCAAATCCGTAGGTTTGTTTTTTTTGATCGAGATTAGCGGTGATACCGGTAGCTTCGCCTGTCGACAGAAGTGGTTTCCATCCTAAGATATCGGAGACTACCCGGTTGTAATAATCAAACGTACCCGACAATCTTCCCTGCCATAAGTCAAAGTCCAGTCCGAGATTGAAATCTGTTTGTGTCTCCCATTTTAAATCAGGATTCCCCAATCCGCCTAATTTGATGGAAGAAACGATCTGCTCTCCCCAGACAATAAGGTCACCGGGAATATAATAGTTTGAAAAGGCTGTTCCGATATTGTCATTTCCGGTTTGTCCATATCCGATACGCAGTTTCATTTGGTTAATAACGGAGCGCGTATCATCCATGAATTTTTCTTTTGCGATATCCCACCCGAGTGAGACGCCGGGAAAATATCCCCATTGGTGGTTTTTTGCGAAATTAGAGGAACCATCTACACGCAAATTGGCTGTCAGGAAATATTTTTCATCATATGAATAATTGACTCGTCCGATATAAGCCAATGCTTCCGATTTGCTTCCGTATGAACCTATATTCGGCCGGTCGGTAGCTAACCCCAGATAGTTCCATGAGAAGTTATCAGAAGGGAAATTCCATCCGGTTGCACGGGTGCCCTGCCGGTTAGTCTGGATATACTCGGTTACAAACATGGCAGTGAGGTGATGTTTATCCACAAATGATTTGTGATAATTTGCTGTAAATTGGAACTGATAATCATTCTTTTCTCCGACAGCCTTGTCTGCACGGCCACGGGTCTTTTCCCCTACGATTGTTGTAGTGGGAATATATGAAAATCCCTGGCTTATGTATATATCCGTGCCTCCTCTGATTTTCAGGTCGAGTCCCGTGAGCAAATTATATGAGAAGTAGATATTCCCTATTATACGGTCATTCTTGGTTTTATTCGACATTTCAAGTATTGAAACCGGATTCGATAGAAAAGAAGCATATTGGTTGATCGTGTAGGTACCATTGTTGTCTTTGACCTCAAGGTTAGGAGGAAACTGATAGGCTGTCCGCAACAGATCGGATGCTTCGGCAAATCCGTCCTGCAGAGGTACATTATCCATATTGGTGCGGTTGGCATGGAGGGTTATTCCCAGGGTCGCTTTATTACCAAACTTCTGGTCGATATTAATCTGGGCAGTGAACTTCTTATAATTATTGTTTTTTATCACTCCTTCCTGATTAAAATAGCCGAATGAGGCATAATACTTTGAAGACTGGCTTCCTCCCTGTATGTTTGCCCCGTAATTTTGAATCATGCCGACCCGGGATATTTCTTTAAACCAGTCAGTTCCTTGCCGTCCTTTCCATGTGTCAAAATCGTCCGCAAGATACCGGTCCCTGTATTCCGGCAATCCCGCATCGCCCCACTGCCTGTTGCCGTAAGGGGCTATTTGGTTGTCGTACATGAAGCGTTCTTTTATTGCACGGTTCGTTTCAGACATAAAATCGGACGCATTCAATAAATCCGGAGTGTTGTAAGCATGTGACCATCCTATATTTGCCACTCCTTCTACACGCGGCTCGATGCTTGTTCCCCGTTTGGTGGTTATGAGGATAACACCTCCTGCCGCTTTAGATCCGTAGATGGAAGTGGCAGAGGCATCTTTCAGTATATCGATACTCAATATATCATTCGGGTTGATTGAGGCAAGTGCGGCATCTGTGTCTCCTGTGCTGTATTCTCCGGTGGATACATTCGAAAAGGAAGAAGTGATCGGGAATCCGTCGACGATAATCAACGGCTGACGGTTAGAGGCTCCTCCCCTGATCTGAAGATTCACCCTTCCTCCCGGTTGGGCGGAGGCCAATGTTGTGGTTAACCCCGCTGCTTTTCCTCCGAGAAATTGGGTGACGGTTGCTCCTCCTATAGGTGGTATGGTGTTCATTTTTACACTGGTATGGGAACCTGTGATTTCTTTTCTTTTCAATGTCCCGTATCCGATAACGACAACTTCCTCCAGTGTTTTCTGATCTTCCTTAAGAACGACTTTGATGTTTGTCTTATTCCGGACAGGGATCTCTTGGGAGATGTATCCCAAGTAAGATACAACTAAAACTGCATCAGGCCGGGTATTCAGTATGAATTCGCCATTCGCATTGGTTATCACTCCTTGTGTAGAACCTTTAACAGATACACTGGCTCCTATCAGAAGTTCTCCGGTCTCATCCGTTACAACTCCTGAAACCAATATTGTCTGTTTTTCTTCCAGGTGTTTCCGGGTGTTGAGAATGATATTTTTATTCTCAACCAGGTAATGGATGGGGGTATTTACAAGTGCGGAATGCAACAGGCTTTTTACATCGCCGGTTTTTAAAGGGACGGACGATAGCATCATTTTTATATCTATCTCTGTCTCATTATAAACAAATAAATAATCGGATTGTCTTTCAATCTGCTGAATCAGTTCGCCTAAAGTTATTTTACTTTTGGGCAATTGGATAGGTTGTGCACAGATGTTGGTGTGGATAAAAAGGAACGTCACTGCCAACAAATGGAAAAACAAACTAAAAGTGTTACAACGGGTTGATTTTTTCATCTTGTATTTTCTTTTTATGGTTTTTATTATCATTGTCAATAGATTATGTATGTGTGGGTGTCTTCTTCTTTCGTGAAAGAGAACTGATAGTTTTTCTGCAATGTCAGGAGTATATGTTCGATGCCATCCTTATTCCTGAATTTGCCGGTACACATTTGTGCTCCTATCTGCGGATTTTTCAATTCTATACTGACTTCATGTAATAGGGACAGATGGGCAAAAACATCTGATAACGGCTGGTTTTTGAAAGAATAGATACCGACCTTCCATAAGAAATTTTCATCCGGATCAATGGAAGAACGGATAAGGGTTCCATTGGACAGCCGTACTTTCTCGTTGGGTTGAAGACGCATATCTACTGTCTGGCTTTTATCCTGAAGACTGACAGCTCCTTCTATTAAGGAACATTCAAATAATCCGGACTTCTGATAAGAGAACACATTGAAGGAGGTACCCAATACCGTAATATCATACATTTCTGTTTGAACGATAAAAGGATTCTTTTTATCGGGAGTAACCTCGAAATAAGCCTCTCCGTCTAATTCCACTATCCGGGTATTTTCTTTTTTATTGTTCTGAAATGACAGTATCGAATTAGAGTTCAGCCAGACTTTAGTCCCGTCCGATAAAACCAGTTCCAGCCGTTGTCCCTGCGGACAGGTAACGGTCTTTACTGCCATTTGCGATTCTTTATCCGATACCAGGAGGTAACTTAATCCCAAACTTAATAAGACCAGAAATACTGCGGCTACTCTCCATAATACATTAACCGTTGAATGTCTCTTGATTTTCTTATCAGGAATGTATTCCGTATTCCAAATGGAGATGTCATGAAGTTTTCTAAGTTCCAGAAACTCCTTTTTATTCTTCTCTTCTTTCTCTATCCACGCCATGACGTCTTCTCTTTCACGGGTGGATATTGTTCCTTTAAGATATTTCTCAATCGTTTTTTGATCCATCTTTGTAGCTTTTATATAATTAATACGGATGAAATGAGCTATCCCTAAAAGGGTGTATATAATTTCTCCCTTATTATTTGAAATAATCAGGGGCGTTTGGATGTAAATCCTTTAAACTTAAAGGGTGATTTATTCTTGGGGGGGCGGTTTTTCAGAAATAAAATAGGATATATGTTGTTTCCCTGTAAATATTAAGCATACAAGAATAGTATTACAGGTAAATAATCTTTCAGTTTTTTTCTCAGTAAAGACAATGATTTCGTTATATGGTATTCTACGGACTTTATACTTATTCCCAATTCGCCGGCTATTTCGTTAGCCGATTTATTATCAATGCGGCTGAGTTTAAATATTAGTCGTGTCTGTTCCGGTAATTGTTTCAGTGTATTATCTACTATCTTTTGGATATCAGATATAAATAGTTCCTGAGGTACTGTCGATTCGAGTAATGAAATCCGGAAGACCAGTTCGCGTTGTGAGATTTCCGTTAATTCTTCATGTGTTTTTGTGTTGACTTGTATCTTTCTTAAATGATCCAGACATTTGTTCCGGATAATAGTTAAAAGGAAAGCTTTACGTTGGACTGTGGTGTATGATTCATCCCAGTTTTCCCACAGCTTTATGAGTGCTTCGGATGCAATATCCTCTGACAAATGTTGGTCATGTAAATAGGATTGTGCATATACAAAGCTGCGGTGAAAATAATCAGGGTAATTTTCACTAAAAGTGATTGTTTTGGAAAGGGTCTCTTTGTGTAATTCCATTCTCCTTATAACTCTTTATGTACAAATTTAGCATTTTGGACTAAATAAAAAAAGTTATCTTTACTTTTAACTAAATTGGTCTGAAGTAAAGAAATGTCCGGATTTCTTTTGCTTTATATAAATACGAATTAGAAGGAGTGTACCCTAATTGAACGGGTGTTTTTTGTATAGCCGGTCTGTTTTAACCGGCTATTCCGTCTTGATCGCTTTTGCCGGGTTTGTCCGTGCCGCTTTTCGGATTTGCCAGATCAGGGTGAGCAGGGAAATACCTGCGGTGATCAGGAAAGCAATAGCGAAAATCCACCAGGATAACGGAGCTTTATTGGCAAAGTTTTCCAGATATTTCGTGATTGCCAGCCAGGAAAGAGGAGTGGCTATCAGGAAAGAGAATACGAGTAGCTTGTAATATTTCCGCAATAACAAATTCATGATGGCTCCTGTCGTTGCCCCGTTTACTTTGCGGATCGCTATCTCTTTGTAACGCTGTTGAATATCGAAAAGGGAAAGGCTGAATAATCCCATAGAAGAGATCAGGATGGAGACGAGGGTAAAAACGGAATAGATCCGGGCAACCAACCGGTCTTTTTCGTACATGGCACTGATTTCGTCTTCTACAAAAGTGTATTCAAATTCTCCTCCGATAGTCTTGTCATGGAGTTCTTTCAGAAGTTTGATCGCTTCCGGCCGGCGTCCGGGGACAATGGATGCCATGAGTTTCCCCGGATAGAACAGTTCATCCTGCACATCTTTGAAAGTCATGATGACGGGTAGATTACGCTGGGAGAGATGCACTACCTGAAATTCGGGAGTAAAACCTTTTACCAGAAGCGAACTGATACCATCATATGAATCTTTTTCCAGCTCCGTAGGAGGGATTCCTCCTTTACTGAATAATTTTTTAGCCGTTTCATTCATCAGGATTTCTTTTTCGCTCTTTGGAAAGCCGTCTGCGGAAACTGGTATTTGGTATAAATCAAAGAAACTTTTATATAGTCTGACATGAAGTACCTCCTGCCATTCTCCTCCGGGGATGCGCATACTGACCTTATCGTAGTTATCAGTTGGTAATTCATACGGACTTTCTCCATAGGAGAACGACTGGAACAGAGGGGATGCTTTGAGTGTTTCCTGTATGGCGGAGGAAACGCTTTCGGTTCGTTTCTGTTCTTCTTCACCATAGAACATCTTTGAAGAAGGACGTATAAACCAAGCTTTTATAATATCTTTAGTCCGGTATCCCAGGTCAGCATGCAACATGAAGTGCAGCTGCTTCATAAAGAAGATGGAAGATATGATCAGGCAACAAGTGATAACATACTGCACGACCAGAAACAACGAACGGGTAGCCATCTTGTTTTTTCCGGGGGTGACTCCCTGAAGTGAACGGATGGTTTGCCGGAAGCTATAGTTGAAAAATGGATATAACGTAATAATCAGTGGAAGCCCCAGCAAAAGAATAACGGTTAATATCATATTGAAAGAAGAGCCGACGGTGGCAGTGATACCTAACTGGTTTTCTTGTATCGGCAGGGTGATTTCGATAATCATCCAACTGAGAAAAAGGGAGATGGTTGTCAGTACCAGATTCTCTGCGTATAGCTGGATGAATAATTGTGCTGGCCTTGCCCCGAATACCTTTTTCATTCCCAGCTCCCGGCCTCGTTTAATGATAACGACCGAACTGATATGGATAAAGTTGAACAGTCCGATCAATAAAAGCAGGATCGCAACGAATGAGAGGATTTTCAGGCTGTCCGGGTTTCCTTGGCGGAACGTATTTACTCCTTTGTCGACAGCTTTATCTATGTATAGTTTATCCAGCGGAATAACCTGGAAAGAGAACGTTTTTTGGGCGGCTTTATGGTTTTCTGCCTTGAGTTTGTCGTTAATGCGATCCGCATCGATACCGGGATAGGCTAAAGCAACACTAAAGTAATTAACCGGCGGCCAACGCCATTGCAGTTCTTTAGATATCAGCAGGTCGAAGGTTAAAGAACTGGGGGTGTTTGTTTCTCCGATAATTCCTTGGACGGTCAGTATGTTTCCGTTATAGTCGACGTTCTTACCGATCGGATTTTCTTTACCGAACAGTTTCCGGGCGAATCGGTTTGTGATAACGGCTCCTTTAGGGTCGGCTAACAGTTGGGCACGGTTCCCTTCTACCAGCGGAAAATCAAGTATTTGAAGGAAAGCGGTGTCTGTAGCCAATACATGTGCTTTGAATTTGTTCTCATCTACCTGTATTTCGACATTACTGAGGGAGACAAAGGAGGTTCTTTTCTCTATTTCCGGTATATCCAGCGGATTGATATAGTTCTTTTTCAGGACTACATTATCAGTTGTAAATAGGAGGGGAATCTGTTCTCCGCTCTCCCAATAGCGTACGCTCAGATATATCCTCTCATGGTTCTTATTGAAATGATCGGTTGTCGCCTCACTATAGACATACCGGCTGATAATGATCACACAGGCCAAGCTTAGCGCTAAACCAAGGACGTTAATAACGGTGTATAAACGGAAACGCATCAGTGAGCGTATGGCTAGTAAGATGATTTTCATATATATTGCTTTTATTGTTTACGATCCCTAAACAAGCTTGTTTGCGATGCCTAAACACACCTGTTTGCCCATCACAAACAAAGGTGTTTAGGCATCGCAAACAGATTGTCTTACTCCGCTTTTATCGCCTCCGCCGGATTGGTCCGTGCCGCTTTCCGTATCTGCCAGATCAAGGTTGCCAGCGATATTCCGGCAGTTATGAGCAGGGCGACGGCAAAGATCCACCAGGAGACGGGTGCTTTGTGGGCGAAGTCTTCCAGGTAACGATTGATTGCTAGCCAGGCGATGGGCGAGGCGATGAGGAAGGCGATGCCTAAAAGTTTGTAATATTTTATCAACAACATCCGCATGACGACGGAGGTAGTGGCACCGTTCACTTTACGGATGGCTATTTCGCGGAAACGTTGCTGCACATCAAACAAAGACAGGCTGAATAATCCCAATGAAGAGATCAGGATGGCGATGAGGGCAAAGACGGTATACACCAGTGTGATGTGAAGGTCTTTTTGGTACAACGCTTTGTGCTGGTCTTCGATGAAAGTATATTCGAAGTTGCCGCCAATCAGTTCGTCGTGCAAGTCTTTTAGAAATTGTATCGCTTCCTGTCTTCGTCCGGGAACAACGGATACAAGCAAAGGTTGTTCATGCCAAGAGCCTGAGGAAAGCAGTACCATGGGATTCGTTTTCTCAGCCAAATGGCTTGCGTTGAAATCTTTGATCGTTCCGAGAATGCGGTAAGGAGGGTTCTTGCTCATGTCGTCGCCGGAGTTATACCATAACCGGTTTTCCGGTTGCATTTCGGCAGACCGGATATCAGTGATGCCGAGCAGTTTTTTGCCGGCCTCGCTGATGTATAACTCGTAACTGAGTTCTGACTCTTTTTTCAGATCAATCGCTTCCCCTTCTGTCACTTCTATTTCGAATAGCGACATCCATGCCGGGGAGACGAACATGATGTTGAACTCTTTAAATTCATCACCCGGTAACTTAAATTTGAATCCCCTACTTTTGTATTTGACGGGGCTGTCTCCGTAGGTCCAATGCTCGATCAACGGCGATGCGTCCAAGCGTTGTTTGAGTACATCTACGATATGTTGCTCTTTTTTTCTCTTTTCTTCCCACGCAGCGCGGCTCATTCCGTCATTGGTGGATTCGGATTTCAGGAATTGGGTTTGTATCACGTCTTTGATCCGGATACCGGGATCTGTGTCTAGCATGAATCTTAACTGTTTGATGAAAAAGAGGGAACAGATGACCAGGGTAAATGTAATGATATATTGAATCAAGAGGAACAATTTACGTGAAACGATGGAACCTCCGTTGGAGTTGACGGAACGTAGCGAGGTGATGGGAGCCGCATAGTTGTACCGGATGAAAGGTATCAGTGAGGTGAATAATGGAAGGATAAATAAAATAATCCCCGTTAATAACAAGTCGAATGTTGCATTGGAAACAGGTATAATCCCCAGCTCTTTATGAACCAACGGGTTGGTGATTTCTATGATCACCCATCCGAACAGGATGGCAACGGCTGCCATCAGACAGTTTTCCATATAGAGTTGGCTGAACATCATTTTGGCTCCGGCACCGAATACTTTCTTCATCCCGAATTCGCGCCCTCTTCTAAAACGACTACGGAATAAATATTGACGAAATTGAAGAGTCCGACGAGTAGTATCATCAAAGCGACCAGCGACAAGATCCAGATGTAGGTGATGTTGCCGGTACGGAAGAAGTAGTTGACGATTGTCTTATTGAAATAGACATCGGAGAATGGGTGGAGTTGGTAGCGGACACTGTAGTCCCATGCCTCCATCCGCATGAATTGGTTGTATTGTTTGTTGATCTGTTTGTAATTTGTGTTGGGGTGGAGCCGCACCAAGTGGTTGTTTATGCGTCTCCAACTCTCGGCCAGTTGTTTGGAAATGACAATGTCGAACTCTATGCTGCTGGCGGTTTCCGGTTCACCTATGATGCCGGTTATAGTTACTGTTTTATCCATTGACAGGCGGAGTTGTTTCCCCAAGGCGGTTTCTTTACCGAATATTTTCCGGGCATATTGTTCAGTGATTACGGCATCTTCGGGATTTTTTAATGTGTTTGTCCCGACGATTAACGGATATCGGGCGATTTTGAAAAAGTTGCTGTCGGCTATTAATGTCTGACTCGCATATTCTTTTTCGCCGTACCAGCACGTGATCTCGTTTTCTTTTCGTATCGAAGAGGCGCATTCCACCCCCGGATGCTCTAACAGGCTGCTGAATGATTTTTCATTATTCGGGTTATACACTCCGGAATAACGGATCATACCGGGGTGTTTGTCTTCTTCGTATATAGTGGTATAAACTCGTTCCAGATCGGGGATGAAGTGGTCTGTTTGTAATTCACTGTATACATATCGACTGATGATGATGACACAGGCTAGGCTTAGTGCCAACCCTGTTATATTAATTGTTGTATAAAGCCGGAAACGCATTAATGAGCGTATAGCTAGAAATATTATTTTCATTTGCCAGTTTTTAATAAGATGAATATTATTCTGCTTTCATTGCTTTAGCCGGATCTGTTTCTGCCGCTTTCCGTATTTGCCAGATCAAGGTTGCCAGCGATATTCCGGCAGTTATGAGCAGGGCGACGGCGAATATCCACCAGGAGACGGGTGCCTTATGGGCGAAGTCCTCCAGATACCGGTTGATTGCCAGCCAGGAGATTGGTGCGGCTATCAGGAAGGCTATTCCCAAAAGCATGTAGTATTTTTGTAAAAGCATCCGCATGACGACGATAGTGGTTGCCCCGTTTACTTTACGGATGGCTATTTCACGGTAACGCTGCTGTACGTCGAAGAGGGATAAGCTGAACAATCCGAGTGAAGAAATCAGGATGGCTATCAGGGTAAAGACGGAATATATCAATGTGATATGAAGGTCTTTCTGGTACAGCTTTTGATGCTGGTCTTCAATGAAAGTATATTCAAAGCTACCGCCTATCAGTTCGTCATGCAGCTTTTTCAGGAATTGTATGGCTTCCTGTTTTCGTCCGGATACAACGGAAACAAGTAAAGGTGCTTCATACCAGGAACCGCTGGGAAGCAATATCATGGGATTCGCCTTTTCGGCCAGGTGGTTTGCATTGAAATCCTTAATCGTCCCGATAATATGATAAGGAGGATTCTTACTCATATCACCATCCGAGGAAAACCATAATCGGTTTTCCGGTTGCATTTCAGCAGACCGGATCTCTGTGATGCCGAGCAGTTTTTTCCCAGACTCACTGATGTATAGTTCATAATCGAGTTTTGCCTCTTTTTGAAGGTTAATTGCTTCCCCTTCTGTTACTTCTATTTCGAATAGCTGCATCCATGCCGGGGAGACGAACATGACAGTAAAATCTTTGAACTCATTGTTTGGTAACTTGAATTTGAATCCTCTGCTCCTTCTGCCTATCGGACTGTCTCCGTATGTCCAATGCTCAATCAAAGGTGAAGCGTCCAGACGCTGTTTGATCACATCGACGATACGGTCTTCTTTTTTACGTTTCTCTTCCCATGCTTCGCGGCTCATTCTGTCGTTAGTTGACTCTGACTTTAGGAATTGAGTTTGTATCACATCTTTGATTCGAATTCCGGGGTCTGTGTCTAGCATAAATCTTAACTGTTTGATGAAAAAGAGAGAACAGATGACCAATGTAAATGTAATGATATACTGTATCAGGAGGAATAGTTTACGTGAAACGATGGAACCTCCGTTTGAGTTGACAGAACGCAACGAGGTGATCGGTGCCGCATAGTTATACCGGATGAAAGGGATCAGCGAGGTGAATAGCGGGAGGATAAATAAAATAAGACTTGTCAACAACAAGTCAAATCTCGTGTTGGAAACAGGTATGATTCCCAGTTGATTGTGAACCAGAGGATTGGTGATTTCAATGATGACCCATCCGAGCAGGATGGCTGTGGCTGCCATCAAGAGGTTCTCGATATATAACTGAGCGAACATCATTTTTGCTCCGGCACCGAATACCTTCTTCATTCCGAATTCACGTCCTCTTCTCAAAACGACAACAGAGTAAATATTGACGAAATTGAAGATGCCGACAAGAAGTATCATAAAAGCGACTAGCGACAGGATCCAGATATAGGTGAAATTGCCGGTACGGAAGAAGAAGTTGTCGATCGTCTTGTTAAAATACACATCGGAGAATGGATGGAGCTGATAGCGAACACTGTAGTTCCATAAATCCATTCGCATAAATTGGTTGTATTGCTTGTTGATCTGTTTGTAATCTGCATGTGGATGGAGCCGTACCAGATTATTACTCATACGTCTCCAGCTATGGGCCAGTTGTTCGGAAATGACAATGTCGAACGCTAAGCTGCTGGCTGTTACCGGTGTCCTATTACTCCGGCAATGGTTACAGTCTTTTCCATCGAGAGACGGAGTTGCTTTCCCAAGGCCGTCTCTTTGCCAAATATTTTCCGGGCATATTGTTCGGTGATCACGGCATCTTCGGGGTTCTTCAATGTGTTTGTCCCTACGATTAGCGGATACCTCGTGATCTTGAAAAAATTACTGTCGGCTATTAATGTTTGGCTGGTATATTCTTTATCATTATACCAGCAACTGATCTCGTCTTCTTTCCGTATGGAAGTGGCACATTCCACCCCCGGGTGTTCCAATATACTACTGAATGATTTTTCATTATTAGGATTGGAAACCCCGGCGTAACGTGTCTGGCCTGGATGTTTGTCGTCTTCGTATATCGTTGTATAGATTCGTTCCAAATCAGGATAGAAGCGGTCTGTCTGCAACTCACTGTATACATATCGGCTAATGATGATTACACATGCAAGGCTAAGTGCCAGACCTAATACATTAACAAATGTATAGGTCCGGAAACGCATTAAGGGGCGTATGGCCAAAAGAATTATTTTCATTTACCAGTTTATTATATATTAATACTATTCTGCTTTCATCGCTTTAGCCGGATCTGTTTCTGCCGCTTTCCGTATTTGCCAGATCAAGGTTGCCAGCGATATTCCGGCAGTTATGAGCAGGGCGACGGCGAATATCCACCAGGATATAGGGGCTTTGTTGGCGAAGTTTTCCAGGTATTTGAAAATAGCCAGTAATGAAACCGGAAGAGAAATGACGAAAGCTAATCCCAATAGTTTGAAATATTTGCGTAGCATCATTTGCATGACTATACGGGTGGTTGCTCCGTTCACTTTGCGTATGGCAATCTCACGGTATCGTTGCTGAACATCAAATAGAGACAGACTGAATAACCCCAATGAAGAGATCAGAATGGCTATGACTGTAAATAAGGAATAGATGTAAGCCGCCTTTTTATCATCTTTGTAAAGAGCGCTGACTTCGTCTTCAACAAATGAATACTCGAATTCGCCGCCAACGGTATCGTTGTGGAGTTTCTTCAGAAAGGCGATCGCTTCCTGTTTCTTTCCAGGGACAATCGAGGCCATTAGCTTTTGGCTGTTGTAACTTCCGGAGTTGGAAATGACTAGCGGGGCGTTGGGCTTTGACAAGTGTGTGAACTTGAAATCCTTTACTACACCGATAACCTGATAGGGAGGATTGGTACTCATATCATTCCGGCTGGTTATCCATAAACGGCTCTCCGGCTGTAATGATGCAGTTTCTATATTGGTTATGCCAAACAGTTTTTGTGCCGTCTCGTTAATGATGAACTGGTAACCATATGTATTATCAATGGAGTCATTCCAGAACCGTCCTTCTTTTAACTGCAAACCATACATCTGTATATTTTCTGCGGACATGTACGCTGAGCAAACCTCTTTATATTCCCCTTCCGTAGTTTTCAGACGGATACCACTTTCCTGTATCGTGTGAGGCTGTCTCCATATACCCATTGAAGGAAAAGGGGACTGGCATTCATTTTCTGCTTTATCTCGCCATCCAGCCGGTTAATGTTGTTGAAATATTTTTGCCGGTCTTCATTGGGCATACTCCATACGTTGCTGGGGTGCTTGATGAACTGGGCTTTTATAATATCTTTGGTTTTATATCCCAAGTCTGCATTCAGCATAAAATGAAGCTGTTTCATAAAGAACAGGGAAACAATTATCAGGCAACAGGTGATAATATACTGAAAAACGATGAAAACAGCACGTGAGACCACTGAATTACCGCTGGTATTTACAGAGCGAAGCGAGGTTATGGGCGGTGTGTAATTATATTTGATAAAAGGATACACGGAGGTTATGGCCGGTAATAATAACAGGATACCTATTGAAAGCAAAAGATCGAATGTCAGATTATTTACCTGCGAGATACCCAGGGTCGATTCGATAGCTCCTCCGCTTATCTCGATTAATATCCAGGCAATAAAGAGGGCACAGCCTATCATTACAATGTTTTCACCGACGAGTTGAACCAGCATTTGGAAGGCTCTTGCTCCAAATACTTTTTTCATTCCCAATTCGCGTGCCCGTTTCAGCATCAGGACGGTGTAGATATTGATAAAATTGAAGATGCCGATAAGTAAAATTAAAAAAGCGACACCGGCGAGCACCAGGACATTGTTATAGTTTCCTCGCAGGTAAGTATCATCAAACATATTGACGGTCTTGTCGAAGTACGATTTGCCGAGGGGAAGCAGTTGGTTGGGTGTTTCCTTATTTCCTTCTTCCCGGCTACTGATAAATTCTTTATTCAGTTTATCGATATCAGTACCGGGAGCCAGTAATACGAGAGCGTGGAAAGCACGTCCCCACCTTTCTTGCAGTTGCAAGGAAACGAGCAGGTCAAACTGAATAGAACTTTTATCGACAGGTTCGTCGAGAACCGTGGTGATCGTAATAGTTTTACCGTTGGAATGCTGTATGCTTTTTCCTACTATATCTTTGTCTGTGCCGAACAGTTTACGGGCAAAGTTCCGCGTAATAACAGCTCCTTGCGGGTCTTGCAACGGGATTTGTTTATTGTCGGATACTACCGGATAATCCAGAATCTGCAAAAAGGCAGTATCGGCAACCAGGATACGTGCATTGTATTTTTTATCATCGACTGTTATATAGTCTTCTGTAAAAGAAGAGAACGGGGCCACTTTCTCGACAGATGGATTATTTACCAACCGGGCGTCTCCTATGCCTGTTCCGGGATTGAAATTGTAATAAAAACGAGGCATTATTTCTTGTTCGAAATGTTGTGTGACCAGACATATACGATCCAGGTTTTTATTGAAATGGTCTACTGTCAATTCCCTGTACACGTGCCGTGATATGATCATGACACATGTCAGGCTCATTGCCAGTCCTAATATGTTGATGACTGTATAGAGCCGGAAACGTGAAAGAGACCGGATAGCAAGTAGTAATATTTTCATGGTAGTTCTTCTTCTGTCTTTTTTATTTCAAAATCAATTCTTCCGCGTCGCCAAAAGTACTGTATCCGGTGACAATAACCTTATCGCCTGCTTGCAATCCGCCGGTAATCTCATATTGCTGCGGGTTCTGTCGGCCGATGCTGATGTTTACTTTGTGTGCTTTTGTCCCGGCCTCGTTCAACTTATAGATCCATTGGCCGCCGGTCGTCTGGAAGAAGTCGCCGCGTGGGATGACCAGCGCCTCTTCGGGTTGTCCCAGTTCGACCTGTACGCGGAAGCTCTTTCCGATGCGGACATTCTCGGGTGATTCTTCGGTAAAGACAAGATCCACGTCGAAGTTACGATCTTTTACTTCCGGTACGACCTTGGTGATGCGTAGCGGATATTTCTTTCCCTGCCAGGTGATGGTGGCGGGAAGGCCGGTTGTGATACGGTCGATATAGTATTCGCTGAGTGACGTATGTATTTTGAACTGATCCAGAACCTTGATCTCGGCGATGGCTTCGGTGCTTTGTACCTGCTGGCCCGGAGTTACCTTGACAAAACTGAGTTGTCCAGCCAATGGGGCGCGGACGATCAGGTTCTCCATGCGTTCCTGGGCACGGTCGTATTTCTTCCGTTCACGTTCCAGGTCATTCTTCATTAACTCACGACGGAGGATGGTGGCAGCGCTGTCGTGGCGCAGACCTTCCAGTTGCAGGGCGGTGCTTTGGGTTTTATATTCGAATTCGTCCCGCTGTACTTCCAGTTGCGCCTTGCTCTTTACACCCATGCGGAACTCCTCTTCGTCGAGGGCGAAGCTCTTTTTCAGGCGGTTGAGTTCATAGGTTGTCTGCAATGTTTGTTTTTGCAGGTCCAGGCTTTTCTGTTCCATTTCGATCTCTTTTTCCTGGAAGGAGATCAACTGCTTTTCCCATTCGTCGCGCTGGTCGTCGATGGTACGTATCAGGTCCGGATTGGTCAGGGTAAGGATGGTGTCGCCCTTCTCCATCATTGTACCTTCTTCAGCTACGATGCGTTCGACGCTACCGGCTTCGCGGGCGTTTATCTTAATGGTGAGGATGGGTTGAACCACGCCTTCCACATCCACATATTCCATGAATTTATCGGCCTGTGCTTCGCCAATGATGAGGTTGTCCGCTTCGGTGCGCAGTTTGCGTCCGCCTGATGCAACGATCGATACATACACCAGGAGGATGACAAAAGCGACACATCCGGCGATATGCCAGCGGTAACGGTAATATACGGGTTTCTTTTCAATAGGTTTGTCCATTATCTTATTTCATTAATTGTTCATAATCGAATGTCAGTTCACGGTTCCGTTCGAAGTCGTAGCCGGTCATGCTGCGCAGGCCGTAGTACAGGCTCCAATAATTATATAAGGCTGTAATATATTCTCTTCGTGCCCGGTCCTTTTCGCTGATGGAAGCATTGAGGTCGAGGATAGTCGATTTACCCAGCAGGTACAGTTTTTGGGCAACATCGTTCCTGCGTTGGGCGGTCTGGTCGGTTTTCTGTGCGATCATCACTTTATCAGCCTGTAGGTTGAACTGTTTGACCATTTTGATGACATTCAGTTCGAAGTCGTTGCGTGACTGCTCCACCTCGGTATATACTTTGTCGCGGTTGCTGAGGGCAACTTTTACCTTTCCTTTACCGACACCCCAGTCCAGGATCGGGATGCGTATGCCAAGGCTGACTAATTGTTGATCCAAAGGGTCCCGGTAAGCCTCTTTCAGTTTTTCGTTTGTCTGCGTCAAGCCGAATTGCATATAGAGGTCGGCTTTGAAGCCGCGGGATGCTTTTGCCTGTGCTACGGCACTTTCGCTCTCCAACCGGCGGCGCTGGAGGTATTCCGGTTCCGGATTATTCTCGTAAGCCAGTTCGAGCGCTTGCTTTACTTCCACATTGAAACGGGGGATTTCTTCGTTTAAACTGGCAACCAGTTCCGACGCATTGGTGATACCCAGGTAGCTGCGCAATGATTGGATGCAGTCATCTACTTCGATACGCGCGTTCATCATATTAGTCTGTTCGGTCAGGAGGTTCAGTTCCAGTTGTAGCATTTCATTTTCGGTGATCGTCCCGATATTGTACCGTCCCTGAGCATATTGATAGAGGGTGTCGGCATTTGCGTAATTATATTGTGCGATTTCCCAGTTGGTCTGTGCGGTGGCCAATTGGAAAAACTGTCGGGTTGCCTGTGCGGCGACCAGTTCGAGTGTTTCTGTCAGGTTCTTTTTTGATTCGGTATAACGGATAGGTTCGATTTTCCGATCCCATTTGAACTGGTTATATCCGAACAGGTTTTGTTCGTAGCCGAGCACGATGGGAGTGGTGTTATACGAACTTGTCTTTTCCGAAAACAGATCGAGTCTTTGCAAGGCCGTTTTCACGAAAAGGCTTCCTCCGGTGAATGGTATATTCTGATTGATCGTGAGTCCGGCATCCACCATTAACTGGTTGCGGTGTACGAAACTTTCGCCTCCATCGGGCAAGGTCACCGAACTGATTGACCGGTTCAGTGAAGGGCTGGAGGTGAAGGTCAGACTGGGTAGCATGTTGGCACGATAGGAACGCCAATTCCAGTAAGCCGCCCTGAAAGTGTGTCGGGCGGCGATGGCCTGTGGAGATTGTTCCTGGGCCATGCGTACGGTCTCAGATAAAGTGAGGCGTAGCGTATCCTGCGAGTAAGCCGGGAAAGCAGCAGCGCAGCAGGATTATTGATAATATGTGACTTCTCGTATGTTTCATATATTATTAAAAACAAATAGTATGCCATGTTTTTAATATCTTGAATATTAGATAGTAAGTAGTGTGCTCGTTTTTGTGGTCAGTGCGTCAGCGCACAAAAAACGTTCGTATTCGCACATCCTGTTTGTTGTTTTAATGCTTATCTTTACCCCCACATATTTAATATACGCATACGATATGAAACAAGGGAAAATACTGATCATCGACGATAATGAAGATGTGCTTTTTGCACTGAATCTGCTGTTGGAGCCTTATGTGGAGCAAATCCGTGTGACCACACAGCCGGAGCGTATCGAGCATTTTATGGAAAGCTATGTGCCGGATGTGATCCTGCTGGATATGAATTTCCGAAGGGATGCCATTAGCGGGCAGGAAGGTTTTTTCTGGTTGGAGAAGATCAAGAAGGCGGATCCGGATGCCGTCGTCCTTTTTATAACAGCTTATGCCGATACGGAAAAAGCCGTGCGTGCCATCAAAGCCGGAGCGACGGATTTTATCCCTAAACCCTGGGAGAAAGAGAAGTTGCTGGCCACCTTATCCGCCGCCTTGAAACTTCGTGAAAGCCGTACGGAAGTGCGGTCGCTAAAACGCCAGGTAGCGGCTTTGGAGAGTTCGGATGAGGAAGGTTTCGAGATTATCGGTGAGAGTAATGCCATGCAGGAAATCTTTGTGACAATCGAGAAGTTACGTCATACGGATGCCAATATCCTGATCCTGGGGGAGAACGGAACAGGTAAGGATCTTGTTGCCCGTGCCCTGTATCATCATTCGCCGCGTAACGGACAGGTCTTTGTGGGTATCGACCTGGGAAGTATTCCCGAATCGCTTTTTGAAAGTGAACTGTTCGGTTATGAAAAGGGAGCTTTTACGGATGCCCGCCGTGATAAGCCGGGGCGTATGGAGGTGGCAACCGGCGGGACTTTGTTTCTGGATGAGATAGGGAACCTGAGCATGCCGATGCAGGCCAAACTGCTTACTGCGATCGAGAAGCAGCAGATCACCCGGCTGGGGGCTACCCGTCCGGTTTCGATAGATGTCCGCCTGATCTCTGCTACCAATATGAATATTCGTGCAATGGTGGAGGAGGGGACTTTCCGCCAGGACTTGCTTTACCGTATCAATACCATCGAACTGCATATTCCTCCTCTTCGGGAACGTGGTAATGATATCCAGTTGCTGGCAGACTATTTTCTGACACGCTATGCCCGTAAATATAAAAAAGAGATAAAAGGTTTATCCCGCGAAGCCCGGAGCAAACTGCAAAACTATAACTGGCCGGGGAATGTCAGGGAGTTGCAACATGCCATTGAGCGGGCTGTGATCCTTTCTGACGGACTGATGCTGAAACCTGAGAATTTTATGCTCCAGCCTTCCGTTACCAAAAAGAAGGCGGAACTGGAAGAACTCAACCTCAGCATTCTGGAGAAAGAAGCGATCGAGCGTGCTCTGCGGCGTGCCGACGGGAATGTGACCCGTGCCGCCGAGTTGCTGGGTATCACCCGTTTTGCCCTTTACCGGAAATTGGATAAATTGGGCCTATGAAACGGTATACCATCCTGATAAAGATCGTCCTGATCGTCCTGTTGTCGCTGACAATCGCGTTCCTGATACTGAAAAGCCTCTATTTTACTTCGGTAATGATGGGCGCTATCCTGATCGTATTGGCTTTCTCATTGTATCTGGACCAACGGAAAACGATTCGCCGGATGGAACATCTGATTGCGAATATTCATTACGGAGACCTGAATCTGTCTTTTCCGGTTCCTACTTCCGGAGGGGCGGAAGCCGAGTTAACCCGTTCGATGAATGAGGCCCTGAATGCTTTCCGTTCCCGGCTTTATAATTCGGTGGTGGCGGAGGCTGAGACAGAAGCCTGGCAGAAGTTGATCCGCGTATTGACGCATGAGATTATGAACTCGATCGCTCCTATTATTTCCCTGTCGGAAACGGTGACGGAGCGTGCCGCTCTGAATGGTATGAATGAGCGCGATTATGCGATTATGCTGCAAGCGATACAAACGATTCACCGTCGGAGTAAGGGATTGCTCGACTTTGTGGAGAATTACCGCAAACTGACGCGTATACCGACTCCGACCATGCAAATATTCCCGATATCTGTTTTATTCAGCGATTTGCAGAAACTGGTCCCGGCTGACGGTATACACGTTGTCTATTCTATCCGCCCGGCAGAATTACGGTTGTATGCAGACCGGAGCATGATCGAGCAGGTTCTGATCAATTTACTGAAAAATGCCGTTGAGGCGTGCTGCGACAGTGAATCCCCTGAGATTCGTGTAGAGGCTTTCCGGCAGGATGGGATGCCTGTGATAACGGTTTCGGATAATGGCAGCGGGATTGTTCCCGAGGCTTTGGATAAAGTCTTTGTTCCTTTCTTTACCACGAAACAAGGAGGATCGGGTATCGGATTAAGCGTTTGCCGTCAGATATTGAATCGTCATGGGGGAAATATAACCGTTACTTCGGAAATGGAGAAAGGGACGGTGTTCACCCTGCAATTTCCGGGTACACGTTCCATATAACAATAGTCTACAGAAGTTCTGTTATCTTTTTTTTCAGATCGTTGGGTTTGATCGGTTTGGCTACGTAATCGCTGAATCCGCTTTGTTTCACCCGTTGTTCGTCTTCGGCAAAGGCAAAAGCTGTCACGGCGATGATAGGGATAACGGTATTGTCTTTGCGTATCTCTTTCGTTGCCTGGTATCCGTCCATAAGCGGCATTTTTAGATCCATGAGGATCATGTCCGGATGATATTTTCTGTACAAGTCTACTGCTTCCTGACCGTTCCAGGCATGTATCAGGTTATATTCCTTGAGGATTGCTTTTATATACGTGTAGTTGCTTTCGTTGTCTTCGGCAATCAGTAAGGTTGACTTTTTATTGTTATTCTCAATAAGGGTATTATTCTGTATTTCTATTTGTATAGGTTCAACCGTAGCAACGTGCGATTCTTCGATCACTGTATCAGGCAGGGTGAACCAGAAAGTCGAACCTTGCCCCAGTTCAGATTCCACGCCGATCTCTCCTCCCAGCTTCTGTACGATCATCTGGCTGATAGACAGTCCGAGCCCGGTTCCCTGAGCGAAACTGTCTAACTTGACAAAGCGCTGGAAAACGCTGTCTTTGATCTTTTTATCGATACCGCATCCTGTATCGGAGACAAAGAATAGTAATTTGCCGTCCTTATGTTTATAGCCGAAACGTATTCCGCCTTCTTTGGTGAACTTGATGGCATTGTTAATAAAGTTGGTTATTACCTGCGACAGGCGGTTCTTGTCTGTCCGGATGATGCAATGGGACATCTTTTCGACAAATGAAACCTGTACGCCTTCTGCCGCTTTCAGGCGGGAGGTCTGCTCTATATCACATAATAACTGATTGATATCGACATCTGAATAAACAAATTCGAGCGTATTGGCTTCGATCTTGGACAGGTCCAGAATATCATTGATCAATTGCAACAGGAGTTCATTATTGTTATTGATAATATTGATGTATTCTTCGCGTTCCTCCAATTCTTCGGTCATGGCAAGCAGGCCGGAGAAACCGACAATCGCATTAAGGGGCGTACGTATCTCATGGCTCATATTTGCAAGGAAGGCCGATTTCAGGTGATCCGATTCTTCCGCTTTTTCCTTAGCCAGTCTCAATTCGTTCTCAGCTAGTTTCTGCTTGGTGACATTTTCTTTCTTGAATACTACACCCAAAAGATTTTCCTTTGCATCGAGTATGGGGTTGGCAAATACATGCGTATATTCACCTGGGGCACATTGCTTGACGAGCTCGAAAGGCTTCCGGCTTTCCATGGCGGAAATCAGTGCACATTCATCGCAAAATGGTTTTTGCCCGTCTTTAACCAGGCAACAGTTTCTAGGACCATATTGTGGCGCGCATGGCATCTTTATCTGATTCTCCCATTTGACCGAATAATCCGGTTTGATGAAACGGATAGAAGACTGTATGTTATTCATGATAATAACATTGTCTTTCTGCAAATCCATCAGTTCGTCTTTCAACCGGTTGGTTCTGAACAGGAAGAACAGGATCATTATCAGGAAAAGTAACAATACGCATGCAACGATCAGCAGGATCTCAAATCTGTATTTGATAAACAGATTCCCCTCCATATTGATCAGCGTGGAATCGGCAGGCAGACGGTCTCTTTCTATATTGAACTCTCTTAGTTTTTTGGCATCGAAAGTATATCCGTTGGGAATACTTACTGCTTCATCTCTTTTTGGAGTACTTTCTTTGTTTGGATATCGATAGCCTGTTTGGCAAGATCTTTACCGATGGAACGGTATTTAGGCATGTAACCGCCTATTGCCCAATGGCTAAGCCCGATAGAAGTTAGTGTAATAGCCGGAAGATTCGGGTTACCTGCCATCATGGTGTAGGTTGCGTTACCTACATAATACCCGTCGTTTACATCTACACGCCAGGTTCCCAGTAGGATTACGGTTTCCTTTGGAAGTTTCTTTATTTGTTCGACAATGGTGTAGATATTATTTTTCCGGCCGTCCAGCAGTATGAGATTCTGGTCCGGGAACTTCTTCATTTCCTTTTTTACCAGTGCTTGCAAGGAGATACCTCCGTAGCTGTTATCCGTTATTAAAGCAAAATGCTTTGTTGTGGGATAAAGATTCAAAGCCAGTTCTATATTCTTTTTTATATCATAATTATAGATAAAACCAGATAGATAGAATCCGTTGTCTATGTAACTTTGGATATCGATACTCTCCGGGTCCCAGTCTGCCATTACGGTATTGGAGTCCGGCAGAATAACTGCATTTCGGCTAACCATTCCACACAGGATTGGAATATCTTTTAGGATCGGTTCATCCTGCGACAGGTAAGAAGACCATCCTTCCTGGCCTAGAATGACTATGGCCTGCGGAGTGTTCTCGTTGTTATATTTTTTTAGCAAGGTTGCCATTTTTCCTTTCCATAAAGGAGCCTCCGGCAAACTTTTACAGTTCATGTTTTCTATGATGACCGGAGCTGTACCTCCCAGACGTTTGTACTCCTCCATGAATTCGGAGATATTTTGTGTGGTATTACGGGTATCCGGGTTATAGGAACTGATAATAAGGATCGGATGGGTATCTTCGGCATGAACAGGAACGACCATAATGAGACATACAAGTATAAGTAGTATTTGTATGTGGCATATAATATTTCTTAGAATCACTTTCAACATTGATATCTTCTCTATTACTGTCCGTTTCCCGGCTACAAAAATAGGAATTATTTGTGATCTATGTAGAACTATGGTCAATAAAAACAGAAGAAAATCAAGGGTATTATATTTCTATCATGATTCCTATACTGGGCAACATCGTTCCCGTCATGCGTTCTACCGGTTTCAATTCATATCGTTGTTCTCCTTTAGGGGCATCGGGGTTCAGTATTTTACCTGTTTTTATATAGACGTCCTGTTCTTTGTACTTTGAATTAAGTACGTTCTGAAGATCGATATAGAACCCGAGCATTACTTTTTTCAGATAAAATGTTTTATCTATGCGCAGGTCCAGCTGGGTGAATGGTTTCAGGCGTTCGCTGTTGAAGCGGCTGTAGTCGTAGTAAAGGCTGCCGCTGGCATCCCAGGCTTCCACATAACTACTTTTCTCCACATCGTAAGGCGTGTATGGCGCGCCGCCTACTACCCGGAGTTTGGCGCCTATGTCCCAGTTTTTGGGGAGTGAATAGGTGCCGCTGAAGGTGAACAGATGTTTGTTATCCCAAGCGGAAGGAAGGTAGATGCCTGTATTTCTTCCGTCTTTATATTCACTGCGGACATAGGTGTAGGAAGCGATGAAAGTGAGTCCTTTGTAATTATACCAGCGTCCCATCAGTTCCATACCGTAGGCACGTCCGGTAGCGGTGGAAGTGACGGCTTCGTTTCCCAGAACACCGTAGTCGGTTCCTTTCGAGGCCAAAGGAATGCTGTCGATGACCGACATCGGATAGCGGTTATAATGTTTGTAGAACCCTTCGGCTGTGAATTTAAGGAAAGAGGAGGGACGATATTCCAGTCCCAGTCCGGCCTGGTCGCTGCGGATATATTGAAGGGCGTTTCCCTTGTTGACATAATTCCCGTCGTTGTCCTTAAACCCCATAACGGTGTACGGAGGTAACTCATAGTAACGTCCGGCGTTGGCATTCAGGTAGATATCGCTGGCTATCCGGTAAGACAATGAAAGGCGTGGCGACAATTGGTCAAGCATATTCTTCATTTTAGAAGAATAATTGTTGGCGTCGGCACGAAGTCCCAGCGAGGCGGTAAAACGCTCATTGTCGCTTTCGTAGATGGCGGTGGCATACAATCCCCATTTCCAGATTCCCAGGTCGGTCTGATAGGTGATCTCACGGGGAATAGTGGTAAATTGCTTCTGGAATGTATGGTTTGTATACTCCGAATAATCGATGTTGCCACCTGCCTGGAGTTGTATGTAAGGGAGGCGGAAGATATTTTCGCTACGGAGTTTGTTCTCTATTTCGTCCGAGCGGTAATTGAGCGTAAGATTTTCCGGCATGCTTTCGTCGTTATCCCGGTATTTGATGTTTTTGTTGTTCATCTGGCTACGGCTGACGATAACTGAATAGATGTTTTTCCCGGTATAATGCTTGTAGACGGCTCCCAGGGTATAGGTCTTTTGTTTTACAACCGGCAGGTAAGCCAGGATATATTGGTTCTTTTCGCTCATATCTTTCATTCCGGTATTCAGTTTCATATCATCTATGGCTCCTAATCCGAGAAAAGTGAGTTCGTTTTTCTTGTTGAAAGCATGTTTGATCTTGAATTGGGCATCGGTGAAAGTCGGCAGGAACGGCAGTCCGATCATATCGAATAGAAATTGCAGATATGAACGCCTGACAGAGACCTGGTAGGTTGTTTTGTCGCCTATCGGCCCATTGACCGACAGTCCGACATCGGAGGCTCCGACCACCCCGCGCAGGGAGAACTTTTCTTTATTCCCGTCCTGTAGTTTGAAATCCAGCACGGAGCTTAATGCATTCCCTCTGGCAGCGGGAAATGCTGCCGAATAGAAGTTTACTTCGCGTATGAAATCAGGATTAATGATTCCGACCGGTCCGCCCGAAGCGCCTTGTGTTGAAAAGTGATTGATATTCGGAATTTCTACTCCATCTAGGAAGAAACGGTTCTCGGAAGGACCGCCGCCTCTTACCATCAGGTCGTTCCGGAATGCAGCCGTGGAAGCGACTCCGGGAAAAGATTGTACGACACGCGATATATCACGGTTACCTCCGGCACTCTTTTCTATCTCTTTGAAGCCTATAACGCGCAGTCCGAGCGGACTTTCGGCTGTTTTACGAAACGGAGAAGCTACAACACTGACTTCTTGCAGGTTTTCGCTACCCGGCTCCAACTCGATCGGAAAAAATATGTCTTTATTGGCAACGCGGAACTCGGCGGTTACTTCCGGCTTATATCCCAGGAAGGAGGCCTGAAGACGATAACTGCCGGGGGCGACTCCGGTGATCTCAAAATTACCGACGGAATCGGTTGCTGTTCCTTGTGTTGTGTTCCAGATCACCACTGTTGCATAAGGCACCGGTTCACCACTTGCAGCTTCCTTTACGATTCCTTTTATGGAATAGCTTTTCTGGGCCTGCATGAACTGGATGCAAATAATAAATAATACCAGGAAGAGATATGCTCTTTTATACATCGCTATCAGTTTTTTGCAAAGATACTATAATATTAGGGAAGGATTGGTTCTAATAGGATATGAACCAGGGCGACCGCACCAAAATTCCTCTAAAAAGTTTATCATTGCAAAATGAATACCTCTAATTATTTTTCAGAAGTGACAGATCCTCGTGTAACAGGTCGCTGTCTACA
>NZ_QSDP01000119.1:0-19526 GCF_003463685.1 Parabacteroides sp. AM58-2XD | reverse complement strand
CATATAAGTAGAGTTTGTTATTTGTTTGGTCCGTATGTAACTGTGAAGTTATATACGGATTTTTTATGCCTGAATAGTTCCTGATATCTTTTTGTTACTATTTTTTATAATTACCATTATGTTTAATAGGATTGTAAGAAGTTATCCTGGGACTATCCCACGCAAATTATTTTCAACTTTTATTGACAAAATTATGTTGTATGTTAAATAACTATTCTAACTTCGCACCGCGATGAAAAAAGTATTGTTGATAGTGTCGTTTCTGTTTCTGCTTCTTTTGAATATGCAGATAAAGACTGAAGATGAAAATATTTTGTCTCCTGAGAAAACGACTTTTGTTTGCAGTAAGGAAAAACATCCATTCCAGGACGAGTTAAAGAATTATGATTTAAGTCAAAGCTATCATTCAGTCTATTGTCTTACTACTCGTAGTCAGGTGTTGCCAACCCGATGCGAACGTCCGTTTAAAGTGACTACCCGTCTTTTGGAGTTGTTTCTTCAGAAGGAACAAAATATTCTGAATAAAGTATCTGAAACATTTTTAATATCACAATCTGTAAAATTCTCCACTCTTCGTATACGATCAGGCCATTGGGTCTACGTACTACGGAAAATAATTATTTAGTTTAACATCTTTCTTTTTGTTCTTTTTTATTGTCTGCACGTGAATTGGCAGATAATGACTAATCATGTACCCTAATTAAGGTATTATATTGGATTTTAAATTAAATAATTATGTTAAGTCTATTACTTTCAACCCTTGAAATGATGGCTCTGACCTTCATTATCGGTTTTGTTGTTGCCGGTGTAATCAAGCTTATTGCTGTTTGGGCCGACTCCCTGGAATTTCACCATTCCCACAGTGATGAACTGATGCAATTCGGCAAACTAAATAAATTGCGTGCCAAAATTGGTGAAATATTAGGGCTGGATGTGGTAAATAATGAAGAAGATGTGACTGATGACGAACGCGAAGAATTCCGTCGTGGCGTAAACAGCGATCTTCTCCATATAAAACCGTCCGGATATTATCATGGCGTAAGTCATGGCGCTTCTCATTTGGATCTGATGGATTATTACTATCCACAGGATACTCGCATTATGTACCTCAAAAAAGAGGAACAGCTAATGAGAAAGAACAATACAAACAAAAAGGAGAATCCTTCTATCGAAAAATAAAAACAGATATGGAAAATGTTGATTTTTTTAGTTTGTTCCAAGGCTTTGGAACAATGGTTGCCGGTGGATGGATACTGGCTGTTGCGCGTGTTTTTTTGATTACACTTGGCGGTCTACTCGTTTATTTAGGCTGGAAAGGAGTCCTGGAGCCGATGGTTATGATCCCGATGGGGCTAGGAATGGTTGCAATCAATTGTGGTACTTTAATCATGCCGGAAGGTGTATTAGGTAATTTATTCCTGGATCCTATGCTTTCCGATACAGACGAGTTGATGAATACAATGCAGATTGATTTTCTTCAACCCGTATATACACTGACTTTCAGTAATGGTTTGATTGCCTGTTTCGTGTTTATGGGTATTGGAACATTACTGGATGTGGGCTTTCTGCTTCAGAAGCCTTTTGCCAGTCTTTTCCTGGCTCTCTGTGCGGAATTGGGAACTTTTCTGACGTTGCCTATTGCCAGCGCCTTTGGTTTGTCTTTAAGTGAGAGCGCTTCTGTTGCGATGGTTGGCGGTGCAGATGGTCCGATGGTTTTGTTTACATCCCTGATCCTGGCCAAACATTTATTTGTTCCTATTACTGTTGTTGCTTATTTATATCTGGGACTGACCTACGGAGGATATCCTTATCTGGTCAAACTCCTGATCCCGCAGCGTTTGCGTGCCATAAAAATGACCACTACAAAACCTCCCAAAAACTACGATGCTAAAGTTAAACTGGCTTTTTCTGTTATTTTGTGTGCTGTTTTATGCTTTTTATTCCCTGTGGCCTCTCCCCTTTTCTTTTCATTGTTCCTGGGCGTTGCCGTTCGCGAATCAGGCATGAAGCATATTTATGATTTTGTCAGTGGTCCGTTATTGTATGGTTCGACTTTCATGTTGGGGCTGTTATTGGGTGTATTGTGCGATGCTAAGTTGTTACTCGATCCCAAGATCTTGAAATTATTGGTATTAGGAATTACAGCATTGTTATTGTCTGGTATCGGAGGTATCATTGGCGGATATATCATGTATTTCATTAAACGCGGAAATTATAACCCGGTAATCGGTATTGCTGCTGTCAGTTGTGTTCCTACTACTGCCAAAGTAGCGCAGAAACTGGTAAGTAAAGAGAACCCGGACTCTTTCATTTTAGGTGATGCGTTAGGTGCTAATATTTCAGGTGTTATTACGTCTGCAATTATTACAGGTATTTATATAACGATTATCCCTTATCTGTAAAGGGCTGTATCCACTACGATAGAAAATAGCTGTTCCCGAGTATAAACACAAAAATAGCCATCTCAACAGAGACGGCTATTTTTATATATAATGAAATGATTATTATTTGTTCATTTCAGCTTCGATAGCTTCCAGTTCCGGACCCATGTTCAGATTATAATAGATACCTCTTAAAGCAACCATATATTCTGATTCGCCAGGTTTCATTTCGTGAGCTTTCTGGAAATAAGGAAGAGCTTGTTTGAAAAGATCTTTTGCAATAGTCAATTCTTCCTGATATTTCTTGCTATCATTGATCATGTTAGCTTCACCCTGTTTGTTTACAGCCTGGTTGTAATATATACGTCCCAAAGCAGACATCGATTCAACACTTTCCGGATTGACTTCTAATGCTTTCTTGAATGTTTCTTCAGCTTTAGCGTAATCTTTAGTACCTGTTTCGTAAACAATACCCAGTGCATGATACAACTGGCTTTCAGAAGGTTTCTGTGCAATTGCAGTATTCAGATAACTTATTGCTTTTTCGTTCTGACCTGAACGGATGTAAGTGTCAATCAAACTCATCAGGAAGAAGTCTTCATTGGGGAATTTTGAATAACCTTCTTCAAGAGTCTTAACATGGTTTACACTGTCACCTGCCTGTTGGTATTCGTAAGCCAAATACTGGTAAATATCATTCAGTCTGAAATCTGTGCTCTTTGCGCGTTCCAGAGCTTTGATTGCTGTAGGAGAATCCTGCAATTGAGTAGCTGCAACTGCTGCATAGAACTGAACAGTCATGAAAGTAGAATCTTTTTCAGCAGTCTGAGTTCCTTCGAACATAGGCAGTTCTGAGATTTCCAGATACTGGTTGAAGAAATCGTAAGCTTTCTTATAATCTTTCTGATCGAAATAATAAGCGCCACCATTGAAATAATATACGTGGTCAGCACCTAAAATACTCTTAATGTCTTTAGAATATTTAGGTTTGATTTTACCTTTTTCGTTAGGAAGCTGATCCAGTTCGTAAGCCTTCTTAAAATAAGGAAGGATAGCACCTAATGCTTCGTACATAACCGGTTCATTCGGCTGTTGTCCTAAAATCTGTTTTGTTCTTTCAGCACTGAACTGCTGGTCTTCGATGAAACCTGCAACATACCATGCCTGGGCGTCATCCTTTGTTTCAGGATTTTCCAAAGCACCTTTGATTAAGGCTCTTGCTTCAGTGAAGTCTGCCTTGTCTCCTTTTGCTATTCCTTGCGCCTCCTTAACGGCTTTCTTTTGAGCGAAAGAGGCAGATGATGCTGCAACACATAGTGCAACTGTTAATAATAATCGTTTCATTGTGATAGTAATTTGAGATTAATATTTCTATTTGTTTAAATTATTCATTTGTTGTCTCTTCAGTATCATTTGCGATATCTTCAGATCCATCAAAACCGGTTAATTCTTCATTATTTTCATTCTGAGCATCCAGTTCAGCGCTTTCTTCATCTACCTGCTCATCCGGTTCGGACAATACCTTACATACCGAGGCTATTTCATCATTACGTTTACCCAGGTTAATCAGGCGAACACCTTGAGTTGCACGGCCGATGACGTTCAAATCTGTTACTTTCATACGGATAGCGATACCTGACTTGTTAATGATCATGATGTCATTTTCCTCTGTCACATTCTTGATGGCAACCAGTTTACCTGTTTTATCAGTAATGTTGATCGTCTTGACACCTTTACCGCCACGGTTAGTCATTCGGTAATCTTCCACATTCGAACGTTTTCCGTAACCCTGTTCAGATACGACCAGTACAGTATCGGTCTCCTTATTCTTGATACATACCATACCTACCACTTCGTCGGAAGGATCATTATCCAATGTCATACCTCTAACGCCGGAAGCAGTACGTCCCATGACGCGAACCGCACTTTCGTGGAAACGAATAGCCCGTCCGTTACGGTTAGCAATCAATACTTCGTTGTCTCCGTTGGTCATACATACTTCGATCAGGCCGTCGTCTTCACGCAATGTGATCGCATTTACGCCATTCTGACGCGGACGTGAGTATGCTTCAAGCAATGTTTTCTTGATAACACCCTTCTTGGTACAGAACAACAGATAATGTGAATTGATAAATTCGGTGTCAGTAGTCAGCTTCTTCACGCGGATAAAGGCGTTTACTTTATCATCCGCTTCAATGTTCAATAAGTTCTGGATAGCTCTACCCTTTGCATTCTTAGCTCCTTCCGGAATTTCATATACTTTCAGCCAGTAGCACTTGCCTTTTGCTGTAAAGATCAACAAAGTGGCATGCATAGAAGCCGGATAGATATATTCCACGAAGTCTTCGTCGCGTGTTACCGAGCCTTTCGCTCCTACTCCGCCGCGTCCTTGTGCACGGAATTCACTCAGCGGCGTACGTTTGATGTATCCCATGTGGGAAATAGTGATGATCATTTCATCATCGGCATAGAAATCTTCAGGATTCAGTTCTTCGGAAGCATATACGATATCTGTTTTACGTTCGTCGCCAAACTTATCTTTTACTTCTTGTAATTCTCCTTTGATAACGTCCATACGAACATCTTCATTTTCAAGAATCTCTTTCAAACGGGCGATCAACTTTTCAATTTCTTCGTATTCTGCACGCAGTTTGTCCTGTTCCAGTCCGGTCAACTGGCGAAGTCTCATTTCAACGATTGCACGTGCCTGAACATCCGATAAAGAGAAACGTTCCATTAAACGTTCGATGGCTTCGTTCGGGCTCTTGGATGATTTGATGATAGCAATTACTTCGTCGATATTATCAGAAGCAATGATCAAACCTTCCAGGATATGCGCTCTTTCTTCAGCCTTCTTCAGTTCGAAACGGGTACGACGGATAACAACTTCATGGCGATGTTCAATAAAAGCCTTGATCATATCCTTCAGGTTTAACTGTCTAGGACGGCCGTTAACCAAAGCGATATTGTTTACGCTGAAAGAAGATTGCAGGGCAGTCAGCTTATATAATTTATTCAGTACAACGCCTGAATTGGCATCACGTTTCACGTCGACGACGATACGCATACCGTTACGGTCTGACTCATCGTTTACATTAGAAATACCTTCGATACGCTTGTCATTAACCAGGTCGGCTATATACTTGATCAGTTCTGCCTTATTAACAAGGTAAGGGATTTCAGTGATAATAATCTTTTCGTGATTATTTTCTACTTCAATTTCTGCTTTACCACGAAGAATGATACGTCCTCTACCGGTTTCGAATGCTTCTTTTACACCGGCATATCCGTAAATTGTGGCACCAGTCGGGAAGTCGGGAGCTTTGATGTATTGCATCAATCCTTCTACATCAATATCTCCGCGAGCGTCGATATAGGCAATACATCCGTCGAGTACTTCACTCAAATTGTGTGTCGGCATATTGGTTGCCATACCAACAGCGATACCTGAACCACCATTTACCAGCAGGTTAGGAATACGGGTCGGCAATACAGTCGGTTCTTTCAGCGTGTCATCGAAGTTTAACTGAAAATCTACCGTATCCTTCTCGATATCCCGGAGCATTTCCTCGGCAAGTTTACTTAATCTTGCCTCCGTGTAACGCATAGCGGCAGGACTGTCACCGTCCACTGAACCGAAGTTACCCTGTCCATCAACCAACGTATAACGCATCGACATGTTTGTGCCATACGAACCATTGCGAAATAGACGGACGAGTCACCATGTGGATGATATTTACCTAAAACTTCACCAACAATTCTCGCAGATTTTTTATAAGGTTTGTCGGATGTATTACCCAATTCATTCATTCCAAATAAAATACGACGATGAACCGGTTTAAAACCATCCCTAACATCCGGAAGGGCGCGCGAAACAATAACAGACATTGAATAGTCAATGTACGCCGATTTCATTTCCTCCTCGATGTTAATCTTAATAATTCTGTCTTGATCAACCATTTAGTTTTATATTAATTACACTCAATATCTCATCTTTTAAAAAGTGCACTAAGGTAACGCTTTTCCCATTATCACGAAAGTTTTTACGCTGAAATTTTATTATTCAGAAATATTGGGTTTTTCTTAAGGAATAATGGCATGAAATTTGTTAGGTATATATAGAGAGTTTATTAATTTTGCATTCACAGTACATTATTATAATAGATAAGGATTCATATAGTATGAAAAATAATTATTCGAAAAGGCTGATCGACGTTATAGAATATAGCCGCGAAGAAGCCGCCAGGCTTCAGAACAGTTATATCGGGCCGGAACACTTAATGCTTGGTATCATCCGCGACGGTGATGGCAAAGCCATGCAGTTACTGCATGATTTGCATGCCGACGTACTCGATATAAAGAAGAGGATTGAGCAGGAGATCAAAAATACATTTGAAACTGAAGAGTCTGAATTACACGATATAGCCATCAGTAAAACAACTGAACGCGTATTGCGCATGAGTATGCTGGAGTCACGTTTGTTTAAAACAGATGAGACAGGTACGGAACATCTGCTTCTTGCTATTCTGAAAGAAGAGTTCAATGTTGCCGCCAAAGTATTGGGTGAAGCCGGTATAAACTACCGTAACGTATATAACGATCTGGCAAACGGAACAAACATGAACCGTATGGAAGAACTGGAAGAGATAGACGAAATCAGTGACGGTTATACAGATGACGAGGACGATGAAGAAGAAGATTTCTCTTCACGTAAGGAATCCCCCCGCTCCTCTTCAGGTACCGGTGCCGCACAGCCCAAGTCACCGAACGATACTCCGGTATTGGACAACTTCGGTACGGATATGACACGTGCCGCTGCCGAAAACCGCCTGGACCCGATCGTTGGTCGTGAGAAAGAGATTGAACGCCTGGCACAGATTTTAAGCCGGCGTAAAAAGAACAATCCGGTACTGATCGGTGAACCGGGTGTGGGTAAATCTGCTATTGTAGAAGGACTTGCCCTGCGCATTATCCAGCGTAAAGTATCACGTGTGTTATTCGATAAGCGGGTAATCAGTCTGGATATGGCCTCTATCGTGGCCGGAACAAAATACCGCGGCCAGTTTGAAGAACGTATCAAAGCAATTTTGAACGAACTTTCAAAGAATCCGAACATCATCTTGTTTATCGATGAAATCCATACCATTGTCGGAGCAGGATCGGCTTCCGGTTCTATGGACGCTGCCAATATGCTGAAACCGGCGCTGGCACGTGGTGAAATACAATGTATCGGTGCTACGACGCTGGATGAATATCGTAAAAACATTGAGAAAGACGGTGCCTTGGAACGTCGTTTCCAGAAAGTGATCGTCGACCCGACAACAGCAGAAGAGACATTGCAGATCCTGAAAAATATCAAGCCCCGTTATGAAGAACATCACAATGTGATCTATACGGACGAGGCGCTGGATGCTTGTGTAAAGCTGACAGAACGATATATCAGCGACCGTAATTTCCCGGATAAGGCAATCGATGCTCTGGACGAGGCCGGTTCTCGCGTACATATATCTAATATTACAGTACCGAAGAGTATCGAGGAACTGGAAGCAAAAATAGAAGATACGAAAACCGAAAAACTGGCTGCCGTAAAGTCACAGAACTTCGAACTGGCTGCAAGTTTCCGTGATAAAGAACGTCAGTATCTGTTGCAGCTGGAAGCAGCGAAAGCTAAGTGGGAACAGGAATTGCAGGAACATCGTGAAACAGTGGACGAAGACAAAGTAGCCGAAGTGGTAGCCATGATGTCAGGCGTACCTGTTCAACGTATTGCCAAAGCAGAAAATCTGAGACTGCTGGAAATGGCTGACAACTTGAAGAAGCAGGTAGTCGGCCAGGACGATGCCGTCCAGAAGATCGTAAAAGCGATCCAGCGTAACCGTGTAGGATTGAAAGACCCGAACAAACCGATCGGAACCTTCATGTTCCTCGGCCCGACGGGTGTAGGTAAAACTCACTTGGCTAAAAAGTTGGCTGAATATCTGTTTGATTCGGCTGATTCATTGATTCGTATCGATATGAGTGAATATCTCGAAAAGTTCGCGGTTTCCCGCCTGATCGGTGCGCCTCCGGGATATGTAGGTTACGAAGAAGGTGGCCAGCTGACGGAAAAGGTTCGTCGTAAACCCTACTCCGTTGTATTGCTCGACGAGATCGAAAAAGCGCATCCGGATGTATTCAACTTGCTGTTGCAGGTATTGGACGAAGGTCGCCTGACTGACAGTCTTGGCAGACGGATCGACTTCAAGAATACGATCCTGATCATGACTTCCAATATCGGAACACGTCAGCTGAAAGACTTCGGCCGTGGTGTCGGATTCAGTTCGCAAGCAGCCGGCGAAATGGATAAGGACTTCTCTCGCGGCGTGATTCAGAAAGCACTGAATAAAGCATTCGCTCCTGAATTTCTGAACCGTGTCGACGATATCATCATGTTCGACCAGCTTGATAAAGATGCGATCCACAAGATCATTGATATTGAGTTACAAGGACTTTACAAACGTGTTTGTGGTCTGGGCTACGAACTGGTACTTACCGACGAGGCAAAAGATTTCATTGCAACGAAAGGCTACGATGTGCAGTTTGGCGCCCGTCCGCTGAAGCGTGCCATCCAGAAATATCTGGAAGATGAAATGGCCGAGTTGATAATCCGTGCATCCGTTGGCGAAGGCGACAAGATCGTTGTAGACTTCAATAAAGATGAACAGAAAATAGTAACATCCGTACAAAAGAAAGGACAGGAATAAGTCGTTTCTTCCGGTAATAAAGTCAAAATGTCAGATAGAACCTATCTGGCATTTTTTTTGTTTATATCGTAACGTCAAACGAATTATTATAACATTAAAAATATAAACAAAATGGCTAAACAAGGAAACATAGGTGTTACAAGTGAGAACATCTTCCCTATCATCAAGAAGTTTTTGTATAGTGATCACGAAATCTTCCTTCGTGAATTAGTGTCGAATGCTGTAGATGCTACACAGAAATTGAAAACCCTGGCATCTGTCGGTGAATTCAAAGGAGAGCTGGGCGACCTGACCGTTCAGGTTAGTTTCGATGACAAGATCATCAAGATTTCTGACCGTGGTATCGGTATGACAGCCGAAGAAATTGACAAATACATTAACCAGATCGCATTTTCCGGTGCTGAAGAGTTCGTAGAAAAATACAAGAACGATGCAGCCGCCATCATCGGACATTTCGGTCTTGGTTTCTATTCTTCTTTCATGGTTTCAAAGAAAGTGGAAATTGTAACCAAATCTTATAAAGAAGGCGCTGTTCCTATGAAATGGAGTTGCGACGGCACTCCCGAATATACGTTGGAAGAAACACAGAAAGACGACCGTGGTACAGATATTATCCTGTATATCGACGACGAAAACAAAGACTTCCTGAATAAAGACAAGATCAGCGGCCTGCTGACAAAATACTGCCGTTTCCTCCCCGTTCCTATCGCATTCGGTAAAAAGCAGGAATGGAAAGACGGTAAATATGTCGATACCGACGAAGATAACATCATCAACGATATCACTCCGGCATGGGTTCGCAAACCGGCCGATATGACTGATGAAGACTATAAGAAATTCTACCGCGACCTGTATCCAATGTCGGAAGAACCGTTGTTCTGGATTCACTTGAACGTGGATTATCCGTTCAACCTGACCGGTATCCTCTACTTCCCGCGCATCAAGAGCAACCTCGACCTGCATCGTAACAAGATCCAGTTATACAGCAACCAGGTATTTGTAACCGATTCCGTAGAAGGTATCGTTCCTGAATTCCTGACATTGTTGCACGGTGTACTCGATTCTCCGGATATTCCATTGAACGTTTCCCGTTCTTATTTACAGAGCGACCAGAACGTGAAAAAGATCTCCAATCATATCACAAAGAAAGTGGCCGACCGCCTGGAAGAAATGTTTAAAAACGACCGTCCTCAGTTCGAAGAAAAATGGGATAGCTTGAAACTGTTTATCCAGTACGGTATGCTGAGCGACGAAAAGTTCTATGATCGTGGTGCCAAGTTCGCCCTTCTGAAAGACGTAGACGGTAAATATTATACATTTGAAGAATATAAAGCATTGGTGGAAGCCAACCAAACAGATAAGGAAGGCAACCTGATCTATCTGTACACTACGAATGTAAACGACCAGTACAGCTATATCCAGGCTGCTAAAGATAAAGCATATAGTGTATTGATTATGGACGGCCAGCTGGATGTCCATGCTATCAGCCAGATGGAGCAGAAATTCGACAAAACCCGTTTTGTTCGTGTGGACAGCGATACGATCGACAATCTGATCCGTAAGGATAACGTTGGTCAGGTTACACTGAATGAAGACCAGAAGAATGCTTTGCAGGAAATGTTCAAAAGCCAACTGCCGAAGATCGAAAAGACCGATTTCATCGTTACATTCGAAGCATTGGGTGAAAACTCTAATCCGGTTATGCTGACCCAGAGCGAATACATGCGTCGTATGCGTGAAATGTCTGCTATGCAGCCGGGAATGTTATTCTACGGAGAAATGCCTGACAACTACAATCTTGTGTTGAATACCGATCACGAATTGGTTAAGAAGGTACTTTCTGAGGAAGAACAGAACTGCGAAGAAAAGCTGAAACCGATCCAGGCGGACCTGAAAGGCTGGAAAGCACGTCAGGAAGACCTTCGTGAAGCGCAGAACAAGAAAAAGGAAGAAGAGATCACTTCTGCTGAAAAAGAAGATATGACAAACACGAACCATAAGATCGACGAACTGACTTCGCAGCGTAATGCAATCCTGGCAGAATATGCAGGTAGCAATAAGCTGGTCAGCCAGTTAATCGACCTGGCACTGCTTGCCAACGGTATGCTGAAAGGTGAAGCATTGAGCCAATTCATCAAACGCAGTGTTCAGCTGATCGGATAAATAAGTGAGTTACTCACTATGTATAAAATATCATATAAACCGTTCACCTTTCACCTACTTGGTATTAATATATTATTATACAGGTTATTATACAGGTGAAGATAGGTGAATGATTGATCGAAAAGGTGAAGGATTGCTTTAAACCCTTCACCTTTTTTGTTTTATATTACTGCACAGTAATAGCCTGGCTATTATGTATTAACTCAAAAGTCTTTTACTTTTATCTCAAATACTATAACCTACTCTCTTTTCAATACAGGTCGCAAAGCTTGCCGACGTAGGTCGTTAAGGTTTGCGACCTGTATCGGTAAGCTTAACGACCTGCGTCGGCAAGTAAACAAGTCCCTTCCTTCGCCTTAGCTTTCAATAGCTTTGAACTTACTTCCTCGGTATGTATTCATTTATATTTCAAAAGGTGAATGGTTTAAAGTAACCGTTCACCTTTTTCTTTATTCATTCACCTACTATTCACAATTGTAATATCCTGTATAATAATATATTACCATTGTACAGGTGAAGGGTGAACGGTCTTTTACGGAAAAAACTATGTAATTGAAACTTACATATCCTCCATGCTCAACGCACGATATTCAATATCATACCCCCTCAGTTCTTTTTGTATGGAAGTTGCTTTCTGAACCAGTTTATCCAATTTTATATTTTCCTTATTTCGTTTTATTTCTGCTACTATCGCTTTTTTATCAAAATCATCTAAGGCGATCAAATCGATTTCGTTTTCTCCTTTTCGATCCCAATAGCCCCCCAGGTTTGTATATAACATTGGTTCAGATTTGCGTGCTACAAAAAAGTAGAGCATAAGAATTCCTTCTGTCGCTTTAAAAAGGAGCTTTGTTTTTCCAATACGCCTGCGCCCCATTAAAACAGTCATTTGAGCATTATGCAAAGACATCTCTCCTATCTCTTTTAACTGCTTCAGTTCTTTTTCTCTGTTATAAAACTTCATATTATCAACCTTTTATCGTTTTCCGAAACCTGCAGTTCCGAACTGTGCATTTCGGAACTGCAGGTTTCAATACAAGTAAAGAAAGTCAAATTACAGGTATAAAACAACTATTCGATAAATAATATACATAATATTAGTCATTATTCTGCTTCCACCGTATACCCTTTCAGGTTGGCAAATGTCAGGATGGAGCTGTTGATTGCTTTACCCAGATCGTCTCCGCTTTCATCTCCTTCCTTTTTAAGTTGCTCTTCGATATAAGCCTGGCGTTTGATTGCCAGTTCGGCTATTTCTTTTTGGATAGCAGTTCTCTCCTTTTCCTTTTGAGTGATGATGCTCTTTATTTCTTCTGTAGACTTGTTTTGCAGTTCTTTGGGCAGTTCATCCTTTTGGATGCTCGACAAGACGTTTTGGTCTTCTTTCATCTTATCTACCAAGTCCCATGACGTATTTTTGTAAGCTGATCCGGATTTGCTTACGGCACGTTCGGCATAATTGGCCGACGATATTGTGCCGGCATTTTTGTCCTGGGCAATCTGATTCATTTTACGTTCTCTCCCGGTAGAGCCATAACTGACATAAGTATCGTTCAACTTATTGTTGCATAGGATAATCTGCGGGTCAAAAGGTGTTTTGATGGCACGGACAGTCGCATCGGCATTTATATTGAAGAATTTACCGTTTCCTCTCAAAGCGGCATCCTTCCAATAGTCACGGACACCGATTTCTTCATCACCGCAATGGATTGTATTGACAAATATATTCTTCTTCAAGGCATCGGCAATAGCCGTTTTGTAAGAGACAGAACCCTGCGTAAACTCTTCATTGCCGGCAATATAGACCAGTTTCATGTCCGCTTCGTTTCGCCCCCACTCCAACTCTTTTACTGCCCGCTGGATGACTGTACCGCAATACTCTTCGCTTCCGCTGGTTGTCAGGGCGAATAATTCTTTCGAGATCAGGTCGAGATCGACTGTCAACGGGGTTATTTGACGGATATAATCACCTTTATACAGCATATAACTGCCATATTCGTATAAGGCAATCTCTATTTCCGGTGTCTCCCCCTTATATTTTAGCGTCGTGAGTGTATTGACTATATTCCACAGACGGGATTTAGCCTGTTCGATCAGTCCCTGCATGCTGCCGGAAGTATCCAGCAGGATAGCAACCTGTATTTTCGTCTTTTTGGCAGTTACGGCATTTGTGACCGGTGTACTGGCAGGCTCTGCATTCGCTGTTACGTTTCTGGCTTCCAGCATGCAACCTATTGATGTTGTTAATGCTGTGAATAAGACACATAGTAGAATAATTCTTTTCATATTCGGAATTTTTTTAATAGGTTTATGGCTCAAAAATAGAATGTTAATAATTAAGATTCCGGGAAGAATGTGTGAACCGGCGTTTTGAGTTGGTGAAATATAGGATATAAATGTTTTACTTATATTTACTTTACAATCTCAATAAAACATGATATGAACAGACTGATTATATATTTGACAATATGGCTGCTAACAGGTCCCTGCATAACAATGACAGCACAGGATTCCGTTCCTCCTGTCTATCAAAACAGTGCCAGAAAAGCAGTGATGAAACTCTCCACGTCACTGGAAAGCGGAAAGTCGGATTATTCGGTTGCGACGGATTATGAAGCACTGGCAAAAACACTCATGATACAGGGGGAATACGAGAAAGCAATGAATTATCTTATCAGTGCCCGCCAGTTGTTTTACAAAATCAAAAACAATGAAAAGATAGCACGGGTCGACCGTGAAATGGCAAGGATACAGGAGATACAAGGGAAGATACAAGAGGCTATTTTAAGTTATGGCAATGCCGCCCACCTGTCACAGGACACTAATTTTATTGAACTGAATACGAATGATGTGAACCGGTTAAAGAATATCTCAAACCCAGTTGCACAATCTCCTTATATACAGCGAAATATTGAATTACTGAACACCTCCTACAAACCGGAACAACAGGAGGATCGGGTCGCCGCCTTCCATCAGATGGCAAATGTCAACCTGGTCATGGATAATAAGGAAGCCGCCATAGGTAACCTGAACAGCATATTGTCTGAAGTGAAGGACAAACCGGTAGAAACCATCAAGGTACAAAGAGAAATTGCCAAAGTATATGCCGCCGATAGCCAACAGGTAAAAGCTCTCGCCTCCCTTCAGCAATCCTATGATATGGCGTTGAAGGAGGGCCATACGATAGAGGCTAAGAAAAGCCTGGAACAGCTGGTCGAGCAATACAGGAAAGGGAACCAGCAATGGAAAGCCTTGGACTTATATGCAGACTTTATGGAAAAACTGGAACCGCTGGTTAAATCGGACAGCACACTGATAGACCAGAAATTCTTTCAGGCACATGAAGCCCGTATCGCCCAGTTGGAGAAAGAACGTATCCTGAAAGACGAACTGATCAGAAAGAAAAACACCTTCAACTATGTACTGATCGGCTCGATTGTCCTGATCCTTATTTTTCTCGTGTTTATCGTCAAAGCCTGGTATTCCATCAGACGGAAGAATAAAAAGATAGCCCTCCAGTCGTTGCGCCGTGAGATGAATCCTCATTTCATCTTCAACAGCCTGAATAGTGTGAATCAGTTTATTGCCCAAAATAATGAGTTGGAGGCGAATAAGTATCTTTCCTCCTATTCCCGCCTGATGCGGAATATAATGGAAAACTCCAATAGAGACTTTACGCCGCTCTCGACGGAGCTCGAACAATTGAAAGAATACCTCGATCTGGAACACATGCGTTTCAGCGATAAGTTTGTTTACGAGACAGAGGTGGATGAATCGCTTGACACCGACCATATCTCTGTGCCTAACATGCTGATACAACCCCAGTTGGAAAATGCGATCTGGCATGGCTTACGGTATAAAGAGTCCGGTGGCCTGCTGAAACTGTCCGTAAAGCCGGAAGGCAATAGTCTTTGTGTTAAAATCGAAGACAATGGGATCGGACTGAAAAAAAGCAACGAGCTTAAAACCCGGCACCAGAAAGAGCATCATTCACGCGGCCTGACTAATACCCGTGAGCGTATCAACCTATTGAACAGCTTGTACGGTATGCATATCACGATCGAAATTATTGAGAAGGAAGGAAATGATGAAGATACAGGCGTGATCGTCCTGCTCAGATTCCCCCTTATTGTCTGATTGCGCATGAAATTTTGTTATAGGATATATTTATTATTTTTTGCTAATGATAATTATATCCTGTAAGTTTGTTGCTTAAATCATTTATTCGTTAAAACAACATCAACATGAATGACACTATTAGAAAAATGAAACAAAGGAAAGTGCTCATACTCGCTTTGGCCTTCCCCTTGTTTTCACCATTATCCATGCAAGCCATACAAAAAGCCGACAATGTATGTATGGAAATACAGCAGGATAAGAAAATTGTCGGTGTGAAACAGATCAATCCTACGACTGTTGAACTCCTGTTCTCCGATAATCAGAGAATGGCCTTTGACTTTTACGGAGAGAACATCTTCAGAGTATTTCAGGACGTCAACGGAGGGATCATCCGTGATCCGGAGGCCAAACCGGAAGCACAGATCCTGGTCGATAACCCGAGAAAGCCAATATCCCCGTTAACGCTGAAAGAAGATAATAAGACTATTTCTATCAGTACCAAAGAGATCAGACTGGAACTGGATAAAAGCACTTCCCTGTTGAAGGTGACCAATCTGGCAACAGACAAAGTTGTCCTGGAGGAGGTAAAACCGGTTCTTTATGATAAGGGAAAAACAATCCTTACCTTAAAGGAAAATCCCGGCGAATACTTCTATGGCGGTGGTGTACAGAACGGGCGTTTCTCGCATAAAGGAAAAGCGATCGCTATCGAAAACCAGAACAGCTGGACCGATGGCGGCGTTGCCTCGCCTGCCCCCTATTATTGGTCTACCAATGGCTACGGCTTTATGTGGTACACCTTCAAACAAGGTAAATATGATTTCGGTGCAGCCGAAAAAGGGACAGTAATATTGTCGCATGATACCGATTATCTGGATGCGTTCTATATGGTCAATGACGGTGCCGTATCCTTGTTGAACGATTTCTATCAGCTGACAGGTAATCCGGTTTTATTACCGAAGTTCGGTTTCTACCAGGGACACCTGAATGCTTATAATCGCGACTATTGGGTGGAAGACGAGAAAGGTATCCTCTTTGAAGACGGCAAACGTTACAAGGAAAGCCAGAAAGACAATGGCGGTGTAAAAGAATCCCTGAACGGTGAAAAGAACAATTACCAGTTCTCAGCCCGTGCCGTGATCGACCGCTACAAGAACCACGATATGCCGTTCGGATGGCTATTGCCAAACGACGGTTACGGTGCCGGATACGGACAGACCGAAACATTGGACGGGAATATCCAGAACCTGAAAAGCCTGGCTGATTATGCTCATAAGAACGGTGTCGAAATCGGACTTTGGACACAGTCGGATTTGCATCCGAAACCCGAAATCAGTGCTTTATTGCAGCGTGATATCGTAAAAGAAGTGCGCGATGCCGGTGTCCGTGTTTTGAAGACCGACGTGGCCTGGGTAGGTGCCGGTTATTCATTCGGACTGAACGGTGTGGCTGACGTAGGCCATATCATGCCTTACTATGCAACGATGCGCGCCCTTTCATTATCTCCCTTGACGGTTGGGCCGGTACGCAACGTTATGCCGGTATCTGGTCGGGCGACCAGACAGGCGGGCAGTGGGAATATATCCGTTTCCATATCCCGACTTATATCGGTTCGGGATTGTCCGGACAACCGAATATCACTTCCGACATGGATGGTATCTTCGGCGGAAAGAACCTGGCAATGAACACACGCGATTTTCAGTGGAAGACCTGGACGCCGATGCAGTTGAATATGGACGGTTGGGGTGCCAATGAGAAATATCCGCATGCTCTTGGCGAACCGGCAACATCTATCAACCGCTGGTATCTGAAAATGAAATCGGAGTTGATGCCTTATGCCTACAGCATTGCAAAGGAAGCAGTAGATGGTAAGCCGATGATCCGTGCCATGTTCCTGGAATACCCGAATCAGTATACTTATGGTAAAGCAACCGAATACCAGTTCATGTACGGACCATATTTCCTGGTTGCCCCTATCTATCAGGAAACACAGGCAGACGAAAAAGGTAACGATATACGCGACGGCATTTATCTGCCGGAAGGAACCTGGGTAGACTATTTTACCGGAGAAAAATATGAAGGCAACTGCGTTGTCAACAATTTTGCTTCTCCGTTATGGAAGTTGCCGGTATTTGTAAAGAGCGGCGCCATCATTCCGATGACCAACCCTAACAATAATGTTACCGAGATCAATAAGAACCTGCGCGTTTATGAAATTTATCCGGACGGCAACAGTTCGTTTACTGAATATGACGACGATGGCACGACACAAGCCTATTTGAAAGGTGAAGGTGTAACGACCCGGATCGAATCGGAAGTAGGCAGTAAGAATAATGTAACGATTACAATCCGGCCGGCAGCAGGCAGCTTTGACGGCTTCGTAAAAGATAAAGCAACCGAACTTCGTATCAATGTTTCCGAAATGCCGAAAAAAGTGGCTGCCAAAGTTGGTAAAAACAAGGTGAAACTGACGGAAGCCCGTTCGATGGACGAATTCCTGAAAGGTGAAAACGTTTATTTCTATGATGCAACACCCAACCTGAACAAGTTTGCAACGAAAGGAAGCGAGTTTGAAAAGGTAACGATCACTAAGAACCCGCAGTTATTGGTAAAGCTCGCTTCTGCGGACATCACAGCGAACGAAACGAGCATCAGCTTTGAAGGTTACAAATTCGATATGGGTAACAGCCACCGCGTTTCGACCGGTACACTGGCCGCTCCTGTTGCACAGGTCACAGATGAAAACCTGGAAGCCTATTCATTGAAACCGACCTGGAATAAAGTGGCAGGTGCCGACTTCTACGAAATTGAATTCAACAATATGCTGTACACGACTATCAGAAATACAGAATTGTTGTTCGACGGACTGGAAGCTGAAACTGATTATGCCTTCAAGATCCGTTCTGTAAATAAAGACGGTTATTCCGATTGGTCTTCCTTTAATGTGAAGACGAAATCGAACCCGCTCGAGTTTGCTATCAAGGGAATCCGTGGTGAAGTGACTGCCGAAGAACAGGGTGGTTTCGAAATCTTCCGTTTGTTCGACTTTGCTGAACTGGGAGACATGTTCCATACGAAATACCGCAAGAATGCTATACCGTTCGATATGATCATCGACCTGCGCACGGTTAACCAGCTGGATAAATTCCATTATCTGTCACGTCAGGACGGCGGTAACGGAACAATGCTGCGAGGTTTCGTCTCTTACAGTATGGATAAAGAAAACTGGATACCGGTCGATTCCTTCCGATTCGAACGCAACGGTGATGTGAAGACTTTCGAATTCAAGGATAAACCGAAAGCACGCTACATCAAACTGAATGTGACGGAAGGTGTCGGCAATTACGGTTCAGGCCGCGAATTGTACGTCTTCAAGGTACCGGGAACAGAAAGCTATCTGCCGGGTGATATCAACAACGACAAGAAGATCGACAGCAATGACCTGACTTCTTACATGAACTACACAGGTTTGCGTAAAGGTGACAGCGACTTTGATTATGTAAGTGCCGGCGATATCAACCAGAACGGCCTGATCGATGCTTACGATATATCTGTCGTTGCCACTCAACTGGATGGCGGCATAGAAGAACAGGATACAGCAAAAGTAGCCGGAACGATCGGGATCAGCGCTCCTAAACAGTCTTACAACAAAGACGAGATCGTGGAAGTCAAGGTAGCAGGTACAGACCTCAAAGCGGTTAACGCATTGAGTTTCGCTTTGCCGTATGACCAGCAGGATTACGAATTTGTCGGCATAGAGCCGTTGAACCTGAAAGTCATGGAGAACCTTACTTACGACCGTCTGCATACAAACGGCCAGAAGGCTTTGTATCCTACTTTCGTTAATCTCGGTGATAAGGAAGTATTGGAAGGTACAACCGACCTGTTCATCCTGAAGCTGAAAGCAAAACGTAAAGTCAAATTCAATCTGAGGCCATCGATGGCATACTGGTTGATAAAGACCTGAATATGTCTAAGTTCTAAGGACTTGCCATAGATAAAAATTCAGAAGGGGGTGTGTCAAAATGTACATATCCCCTTAATTGTGTTGCAAAGCATGTAAAACAAAGAGTCAAAAAAACGTTATAAACAGAATAAAATGTTTCCTTTGTAGAGTTGT
>NZ_QSDP01000118.1:0-19745 GCF_003463685.1 Parabacteroides sp. AM58-2XD | reverse complement strand
ACAACTATAGAAGACTCTGCCGAAACTATGAATGGACATTCGATTCGGCAGAGGAAATGGTGAAACTAGCATCTATTAGGATGCTATTGAATAAAATTTAAACAGGCTCTAAGATTTGGCGTAAAGATAGGAAAAGTTAGCCAAATAAGTCGAGTGTAAGTTGTTTCTTCTCCGCCTCCAGCTTACGCAGATGGCGCTTGCCTTGCGGAGTAACGATTTCCAGTTTGTCGAAACGGGTACGGATTACAGTCGTTACGGTATAGCTGATGTTAATCGTCTCGCCCAATTCACTTAGCTTACGAGCGATTTCCAGCACACAGTCGATACACATGCCGCTGGTGAAAGAAATCTTCTCGTCGAACATCTGTTTCTTGAAATCTTCATCGCACATGTAGAAGTCGATTGTCTCTCCGCCTTTATTATAGATACCTTTCCAACGGTAACGGCTGTCTTTCAATACCGGCGAGATAATTTCGATGGTCGCTTTATTGTCCTTGATGGTCGGCAGGTCGTCCGAACGAAGGATGAAATAATCGAACTGTTCACGTTTCACCTCCAAGGAACCGGAACGGCTACGGTTATTTTCATTCAGTTCGCGTACATTAATCTTTGTCACTTTCGGATACCCGCGCAACGCTTCGTAGAAATTGGATTTATATTTACAGAACTTCGGCCAGGATGCCAGCAGTTCCACCAACTCACGGGGTATCAGGGCACCGGCCTGTTTCAGTTTAAGCGAACGCTTCAAAAGCGAGATTTCCTTCTGCATATTCTCATCATCCGCATTGGTCCGGTCAACCAAAGGCTGCCCTCCGACAGACAAAGTGGGCCGGGTCAGTACCTGCATTAGAATATTCAGTACGACAGAGATAGAGCGCGAACTTTCGCCTGCTATCGGCCATACAACCCGGTATCCACCTTCTTGTGAAAAGGGTTCGCAATGAGCAGTCATCTTCACATCCAGCAAATCGGCCAGGACACGCAGCATGGAGAGTATCTCTTTTTCACACCGGTGCTTAATCCAGGCATCCATATAAGCGGATTTATCGTTAAATGAATAACGTATCTCAAGTTTGTTGTCAAACTTTATCATAGAGTCATCGAATTATTTGTCCAAATTCCAGCTAATTATTTCACAGGTTGTTCTTTGGGTTTGCGGTCAAAGAACGGGTCTTCGAAGAGGCACTGACAGGGATAGCCATTACGCTCTTGCTCTCGCCCAGCCATCCCAGACGTTGGGCAGCCATCCCGGCACTAAACATCACACGGGTGTCTAGGCGCAAATCGGAAGCTGTCGCACAGGCAGAACCGATAGCGATTCCCAAATCGACCGAGTTGATCGCACAAGGTACTTCTGCCGGCTTCTCCACACACGTTTCAAAACCGCAATGGGCACAGTTCAATCCCTGCACCTGCTGGCGTGTACCCAATATCACGATAGCCTCCGCACTCAAAATATTATCCGCATCACGCAAAATAAACTTAAATCCGGTTTCTGCTGCCAGTTTCAGCATCTCGTCAGACAAACGTTGTATATCTTCACCGGTAACCATTGCAATCTCTATAATGTCAATCCCCTTACCTTTGGGAGCCGTACGAGCAGCCGTCATCATCTGACGGACAGCCTCTAACACATGTTCGTGCCGTATTTCTCTTTCGTTTTGTATCATTTCTTTATTGGTTTAGCAGGAACAAAGATACACTTTTACTCGTTTTCGAGTTCAAGATTAGTCATCTTTTCTGTGATGGCGAACGGATAATCCGGATATTCGTACAGACTGAAACGCGGTTCAGTCACTCCTTCACAATAATTCCAGATACTACGATATTCTTTTACATCCTCTCCCATTTCTTCCAATTGACGCAAATAAGCGGCTACCGACTTGTTCTCTACGATATATACTTCTCCCATCTTATTGATGATAGGGCTATGCCGGCGTCCGGTATCATGGTCAAACTTCAGGATTCGTTTTCCTTCAGCGGTGAGGCCTACTGTTTTAAAAGTCATACTTTTGCCTATAGCCGGCAGATTCAAGACACTACGGTCTGTTGCAGCAAACAACAAATGATTCTCTCTCAAGAAATTATACAATTTTCTTCCTAACGGGCGTTTATTGGTGACAATATCATCCAATTCGGCGAGCTTATCTTCGGGAACCAGGCCAAAAATCTTTTCTTCATATTGTTCCTGAAGCGAACGGCTGTTCGGGGTAAACACGGCATAGTTTTCATTAAACCCTTTTACCGAGAACGTATAATAGCAAATCACACCGACGGAATTAAGCGTCTGCCGCAGCTTGGCAGTATGTCCGCGCCGGGAAGCTGCAACCGTATAAACCAATTGGTTCGTTATCACCCATCCGGCATCCAATATCGCTTTTATAGCACGTTTGGCTTCGGGAGTTACTTCCAAAGGAGATTGGAAGTGGGTTTGAATAATAAACTGGGAGACTCCGATAGCAGAAGCCTTCTCTTTAAATTCTTTCAAAATCCCCACAAGTTCATCAGTAATGCGCAACGGCAGATAAGCCAACAAACGCGAACCTAAGCGAACCCGCTGCAACTCTGCATATTTTTTACCCTCGGGCCGTTCTTCATTCGCTTTACGTTTACGGACAGCCATTTTATAGACAGCTTCCAATATCTTACGCAAAGTAGCATTCTGGCTCATCAGGCGTCACCTCCGGTAATCAGAATATCCCGCAACTGGGCATCTTCTTCAAAGTAATGCATCAAACGACGGAGTTTCTTATCCCAGGTTTCTTTGGGTTTCAATGCTTCAAAATCGAAATTAAGACGTTCGCTCTGGAAATCATACATGCGTTGACAAGAAGCACATAAGCCTCCGCAGGCTCTTCCCATCGAATCAGGAATAAGAATGGCCACTTCCGGATAACGGCGGTGGATATTATGGCCTTCAGGCAAAAGCCATCCGGCGGCATTCGGTTTACCGGTTTCCACGATATCCTCTTTTTCCCAGGCTTTTATATGACCGTATGTGTCAACCAGCTCATCAGAATAAAGGACGTACGAACGAATCGTGTTGTCATCATAACCTTCCGTTCCCGGATTCAACAAGGACAAATAATAAGGCGTAACAAAAAATGGCATACCTTTCTTTCTGGCACGGGCCAACAGCTGCATCATCTCTTCCGAGAGGGATTCACCCAGAAAATAATTCAGTTCCGTCGGACTCTTGATAGCCAATGCCAGATGGAAACGGGCAGTGTTCCACCATTCCTGTACCTGATTATATTTTTCTTCGTAAGTCATCTCCGGTGAAAACTGATAACGGGACGACGGTGCATTCCTGCGCTCTATCTTCCGTATAAGCCGTTTTATAATACGGTCTTTATTTGCTTCACGGATTGCCACCACTTCTTCATCCAAACCAGTCGGCCAACGGTTCATTTGACGCTTAACCAGGGAACGGTCCGGTTCGATGCTCTCGGGATACTCCAATAACTTGAACTGATGATAAAGGTCTATAAACAGGTCGGGGGAAACTTCGTCTGCCAGCTTTCCCGTCAGTAATTGCCAGAAATAAGTGATTGTTTGCACAGACAACTCCTCACCCGTTGAAAGTTCATCAATAGGAGACCCGTCATATTCAATTAAAAGTAAAATACGCTTCGCCACGGCATTTCCCATATTACTGCCACCTCCGTTGATTTCAATCCGGGAAGAAACGAATGAGCGTAGAGCCTCCCTGAACAATTTTATGTTCTGACTCTCTTCCGCCATTGTCACCAACTGAGGAAAGTCCCTGTTAAACACTTTTAGTAAATAAAAATTGTCGTACGTTAGTTCTTTTCTTTTAATCATAAACATCGCTGCTTTTTATATTGATTAGAGTAATATTACAATCATGCCACTCACATAGGGAGAGATCATATCCGGGGATATACAGTTACACTTGTCCACAAATATAATATTTTTAATCGGAAAACTATGAATATTCACTTTTAAAACATTCTAATAAGAGAGAAATTTAAAGCAAAATGATATTTATGTGGCTATTTTACTACATTTTGATTTCATTTTTAGCATTCCACAAGAAACCGGTTATTTAGCACCTCATAGAAACCTTGAAAAATATGAGTTATCATTTGCTTTTCTCAAAAACTATTCATATCTTTGTGAAAAAGTAATATTAGAGGCTTAAGCCTCACATTTTAGGTAAAGGTATTGGTCATTATAAGTATTAAAAAAAGTCTACTTGTGAAAGTAGACTTTTTTATTTTGCCTTCTTTTTGAGAAGCCATACGACGAACAGGTTTATTATATCCATTGAAAAAGGCTTATTACAAAGATATTAAATGAAACACACCGATCATATTTACATCAGTTCGTCATCACTTTACACCAACCCATCTCCCGCATTGAAAAATAAAGAATACAGAAATTACAAAAAAAGTTTCACAGGTAATATTTTTCACTAATTTTGCACCAGTATTAATCATTTAAATAAAATACCTATGAACAAAGCAGAACTTATTGTAGAGTTGGCAGAAAAAGCCGGTTTAAAAAAACAAAAGGCTAAAAAGGTCCTGGAGGCTTACATGGAGATCGTAACAGAAAAAATGTCCCAGAACGAAGAAATATCTATCGTTGGTTTTGGTACATTATTACCCAGACCGCAAAACAGTCGTTTGGCTCGTAATCCCAAAACGGGTACTCCGGTACAGATTCCGGCTAGAACAACAGTAAAGTTCAAACCTGGTAAATTCCTGCTGGAAGCTATGAACGGTAGCAAATAAAACCAAACCGCTCCATATGGTAAAATGAACGTCCGGACTATTCCTATAGCACGGACGTTGTTCTTTTCCTCCCCAGACAAAAACGGCCGATGTAACAGAATCGTAACATATATTTCATTCAACCGAAATACCAAATGCCTTCCTTTGCAGAAAATAATTAATTTTGTAAACAAAGGAATGAATTATTCATTTCAAATTAAATAAAAAAGACTATGGATATGCCCCGAATTCTTGTTGTGGATGACGAAGAGGACTTGTGCGAAATCCTCAAATTCAATCTTGAAATAGAAGGTTATGAAGTGGATACGGCTTTTAGTGCGGAAGAAGCATTAAAAAAGGACCTGTCTGTCTATCAGTTGCTTTTGCTCGATGTTATGATGGGAGAAATCTCCGGATTCAAGATGGCGAGTATATTAAGAAAAGAAGAAAGCAGGGCTGATATACCGATCATATTTCTGACAGCCAAAGATACTGAAAACGATATGCTGACAGGCTTTAACCTGGGAGCGGACGATTATATTTCAAAACCTTTTTCAATCCGCCAGGTTGTCGCACGTGTTAAGGCTGTATTACGGAGAACGACCGATAAAGAGAAAAACGAGACGAACGAACTTCTCGAATATGAAACATTGGCACTCGATCCCAAACGCATTAAAGCATCGGTAGACGGCAAGGAAGTCCCACTGACCAAAAAAGAATTCGAGATTCTGAAATTACTGCTGGAGAATAAAGGAAATGTCTTCTCACGTGAAGAGATCCTGTCCCGTATCTGGAAAGATGAAGTATATGTGCTGGATCGAACAATCGACGTAAACATTACCCGTCTGCGTAAAAAGATAGGCCCTTACGGAAAAAACATCGTTACCCGACTCGGCTTCGGTTATTGTTTTGAGTACTAATCCTGTTATTTAATCATGGTAAGAGTAGAAAAGATGAAAAACCGGATACCTTTCAGCCAGCGGTTATTCTGGTCGATTTTTGTGATGTTCCTTGGATTTACAGTTTGCTTCCTGTTGTTTCAATACCAACGGGAACGGGAATTTTCGCAGGAGAAGTTGAATAATGTATTGAGTAACTATAATTACCAATTATTTAGCCGTACCCAACAGGATACCGACATTAATAAGACGGTAAGGCAATTTATCGAAGATATTCCGCAAAAAGAATTGCGTGTCACCATTATCGATCCCAACGGAAAGGTATTGTTCGATAATAGCGGGACAGAAGAATTCAACAACCATAACGATCGTAGCGAAGTGCGCAAAGCCCGTTTGTATAATGAAGCTTTGCCATCCGCACCTCGGGATCGACGGGCAGACGGTATTTTTATTCGGCCAGCAATATAGGCAGTTATATCTACCGTTCGGCGCTCCCTTATGATCCTTATGTGCAAAGTGCCTTATCCACGGATAAGGACTTCATCTATTTTATGATACTGATGACATTGATCTTTTTCTTTGTCCTCTCCCGCTTTACATTCAGTATCGGACGGACCATATCCAAACTACGGGACTTTGCCCTGAACATAGAAAAGGACCGGATACCGGAAAACGATTATATCTTCCCCAATGACGAACTGGGAGATATCTCAAAGAACATTGTCACACTGTATCACCGGCAACAAAAGGCCAAAGACGAGCTTTCCATGGAACGTGAAAAGCTGATAAAGCATTTCCAGTACGCCAAAGAAGGATTCGCCATGTTTACCGCCGAAGGGAAAGAAATTTTGTCGAATATCCTTTTCATACAGTTCCTGAACGTTATTTCCGACAATCAGATCCGTCAGGCTGAAGATGCCCAGGATATCCGGGAACTTGAACCCATTAAGGCTTTCCTGAATAAAAATATCCCTAATATGAACCGGAAACGGAAAGTGTTACGCGAATCTGTAACGATCGATAAAAACGGGAAAATATTTCTGATCGAATGTATCCTGTTCCTGGATAACAGTTACGAAATATCCATCAATGATATTTCACGCCAGGAAGAAGAGAGCCGGATGAAACGCCAGCTTACCCAGAATGTCGCCCACGAACTGAAAACACCCGTCAGCAGCATTCAGGGATATCTGGAAACGATTATCAGCAATCCGGAACTTACTCCCGACAAGCGCCAGTTCTTCCTGGAACGTTGCTACTCGCAGAGTACACGCCTGACCGGATTATTACGTGACATCTCTGTACTGAACCGTTTGGACGAGGCGTCCGAAATGTTCGACTTGTCCGATATAAATATTCCGAAACTGATCGTCGAGATCCAGAAGGAATGTTCGAAAGAGATGGAAGAAAAACAGATCACATCTGAAGTTATTCTGCCGGGCGATCCTACGATACATGGCAATTACTCCCTATTGTATTCCATTTTTCGTAACCTCTACGACAATGCGATCGCATATGCCGGAGAAGGAAGCCAAATAACCGTGAACTGTTATAAAGAAGATCCGAAATTCTATTATTTCAGTTTCGCAGATAACGGTGTGGGTATTTCGGAAGAACATATCAACCGCATATTCGAACGGTTCTACCGCGTGGATAAAGGACGTAGCCGCAAAGTCGGCGGAACAGGACTGGGATTGTCTATCGTCAAGAATGGGGTTAATTTCCATAAAGGACAGATTTCGGCAAAGAGTAGTCCGGGCAAAGGAGTTACCTTCTTCTTTACCCTGAAGAAAAAATTATAAACATAAATTACAGGTATATATAGTATAAAAATGTCTCGTATTTTATATCTTCGCGCCCTATTTTCCTATAAAAAACAAGGCAAAGATGAATATAAACGAGTTGACATGCGGTCTGGACTTCGGAACATCAAATTCCATTATATCGCTGACAGACAAAGCAACACGGAAAGAAGTATTTTCGTATAGCGAAAGTTCCATCCTGTATTTTCCGGACACAAACGAGATGAAATACTATGTGGGTAAAGAGGCCCACGATAAATATATTGAAGAAGAGATGACCGGGCGTCTGCTGAAATCCGTCAAGACGCTGCTCCGCCAGGACAAGTTTCTTTCTACCTGGATATTCGGTAAAAGAATGACGCCCGATCAACTCGTTACCTGCATCATCCGCCATTTGAAAGAGAAAGCGGAAGCCTTCGCCGGAGCGGAAATCACGGATGTGATACTTGGAAGACCTGCCGTTTTTTCGGAAGACCCCAAGCAAGAGACTTTGGCAGTCAACCGCCTGACGCTTGCCGCCCGTAACGCAGGTTTCAGAAACATCAAACTGCAATTGGAACCGATTGCCGCCGCCCTCTCCTATGAGCAACGGCTCGATCATTGCGAAAACGTACTGGTTGCCGACCTCGGTGGCGGTACTTCCGACTTTACCATCATGAACCTGTCTCCCGATAAAATCCGTAAGGAAGACCGCAAAGACGATATTATCGCTCACGGTGGTGTCTATATCGGCGGCGACTTGTTCGATTCGGAAATCATGTGGTACAAAGTGACTCCCCATCTGGGCCGGGGCGTAAAATACCAATCGTACGATAAAGAGATTGAAATACCTTCCATTCTCTACCGCGAACTGAAAAACTGGGAAAGGACATTTATGTTGAAGGAGAGCAAACTGCGCCGTTCGATGGATAACTACTACCATCTCTCAGGCAACAATCCCAAGATAGATAATATAAGAGTTTTGATCGATAATAACTATGTCTTCTCCCTGTTCAAAGGAATCGAGCAATCCAAAATAAACCTCTCGACCGGAGAAGATACAACAATCGACTTTGAAAAAGAGACAATCCATATACATGAGCCTTTCACGCCCGGCGAGTTTGCTACGATCATCGAACGGCATACTACCGAGATCGAACGATATATCCTGAAACTATTGGACACAGCGCAATATAACGCAGCAGATATAGACTCCGTCTTTATCACAGGAGGTAGCAGCCTTGTCATTCCGGTAAGGGAGATACTTTACCGCATCTTCGGAAAAGATAAGATACGTACAGGGAATACTTTTAATAGTGTAGCTTACGGGTTATCCTTGAGCTATTAACTTCCGCAGCCGGAGACCGTCTGGTTTCCTAAGCAGGAAACGCGAGTTTCTTCAGGAGGAAACTGGAGTTCCCTGCCCAGGAAATTGCAGTTCCCTCCGCAGGAAACTGGAGTTTCCAAAGTAAGAAACTACGAGGAAACTGTAATCAGCTGATCAATAACTAAGTAGCTATAAAATAAGAAAAGGCATTGTAAAAGCTACAAATGACATGCAAATGAAACTTTTACAACACCTTCTTATTTTATAGATCAGCGTTCCTTGATCGGAACATAGGTAGTATCTTCGAGCACATTCTTATAAGCCGGACGGATAATACGCTTACCATCGAAATGTAATTCTTCAATGCGATGGGCAGTCCAACCTACGATACGGGCCATAGCAAACAGCGGTGTATAGATTTCCTGCGGCAAACCGATCATTTCATACACAAAGCCTGAATAGAAGTCCACGTTTGAAGAAACACGTTTCTTCGTTCCTTTATGTTTGGCGAAACATTCGATGGCACGTTCTTCCAGCAGTTCGAGGAAGGCAAATTCTTCTTCACGTCCTTTTTCCTTGGCCAGGTCACGAGCCAGTTCTTTCAAAACAACGGCACGCGGATCGGAAATTGTATAGACGGCATGACCGATACCGTAAATCAGGCCGGTCTTGTTATAAGCCTCTTTGTTCAGCATACGCATGAAATAAGTATCAATTTCATCCACATTCTTCCAGTCGCCAATATTCTCTTTCAGATGATGGAACATATCGACAACCTGGATATTGGCACCACCGTGCAACGGGCCTTTCAACGAACCGATACCGGCTGCAATAGAAGAATAGGTATCCGTTCCGGTCGAACTGGTTACACGGACTGTAAAGGTCGAGTTATTACCGCCACCGTGCTCAGCCTGCAAAACAAGCAACAGGTCAAGTGTACGGGCATCCAGTTCCGTAAAGTCTTTTTTCAGCATATGCAGGAAGTTTTCCGCAAGCGAAAGGTTTTCGTGCGGATGACGGATATGCAGGGAACGGCCGTGTGTACTATGACGATAAATATTATAAGCATATGCTATAATGGTCGGGAAACGCGAGATCAGTTCGATAGACTGGCGCATCAGGTTGTCACGGGAAGTATCGTCCGGATTCGGATCGAACGTATACATTTCCAAAACACTACGGGCAAGGATATTCATGATATTCTGCCCTTCCAGATCGAGGATATTCATCTTGGTTTTCTGCTCCAACGGCATATTATCGCAGATCAAGCCTTTGAAAGAGGCTAACTCTTCTTTATCGGGCAATTTTCCGGAAAGCAACAGGTAAGCCACTTCCTCAAAACCGAAACGTTTTTCTTTGATCAGGCATGAGCCAGGTCCTCCACATCGTAACCTCTGTAAAACAGTTTACCGGGAATAGCTTTCAGGCCACCGTTATCCGGCAGGCGTTCGTAACCAACTACATTACCGATCTTGGTCAGGCCGACCAACACCCCGCTGCCGTCTTCGTTACGCAGACCGCGTTTCACGTTGTACATCGGGAACAGTTCGTTATCAATCTTGCAAGCATCTTTTGACGCATCCGACAGTTTGTAAATAAGATATTCTTTTTTCATCACGAGTTATTTTTACGAGGTTACAATAAAGATATGATACAATCACCAAATTCTTTGGTGCCAAGAGATTTTCCTTCCGGCATAAAACGTGCCAGGTCATTCGTTGCTTCTCCCTTCGAGAAAGCCTTTTCCATGGCGGCCGTGATCAGGTTGGCAGCTTCGTTCCAACCCATATATTCAAGCATCATCACGGAGGAGAGTAAAAGGGAAGACGGGTTCACGATATTCTTTCCGGCAATATTAGGTGCCGTGCCATGCGTTGCTTCGAAAATAGCATAACCGCTGTTGTAGTTGATATTGGCACCCGGTGCGATTCCGATGCCACCTACCATGGCGGCCAATTGGTCGGAGATATAATCGCCGTTCAGGTTGAGTGTCGCAATAACGGAATATTCTTCCGGGATCAATAAGGTATTTTGCAGGAAAGCGTCGGCAATTACATCTTTGATGATGACCTTTCCGGTAGCCGATGCTTCTGCCAGCGCTTTGGCGGCTTCGGCTTCCCCCTTTTCCTTTTTGATCTTTTCGTATTGCGGCCAGGTGAATGTCTTGTCGCCAAACTCGCGTTCCGCCAGGGCATATCCCCAGAGTTTGAAACCGCCTTCGGTGAACTTCATGATATTTCCTTTGTGCACCAGCGTTACACTCGGCAACTGATTGGTCTGGGCAAATTCGATGGCGGCACGCACCAGCCGTTCGGTTCCTTCTACCGATACAGGTTTCACACCGAATGAAGATGTTTCCGGGAAACGTACTTTCGTCACTCCCATTTCTTCCGTCAGGAACTGAAGGAATTTTGCTGCTTCAGGTGTTCCTTGCTGCCATTCGATACCGGCATAGATATCTTCCGTATTCTCTCGGAAGATATACATATCGACCTTCTGCGGTTCACGCACCGGAGAGACGACACCTTTAAACCAACGGACGGGACGCAGGCAAACATACAGGTCGAGTGTCTGCCGTAAAGCCACGTTCAGGGAACGGATACCGCCGCCGATAGGAGTAGTCAGCGGACCTTTGATACCGACCATATATTCGCGGAAAGCATCCATTGTTTCGTCGGGCAGCCAACTGCCTGTTTGATTGAACGCCTTTTCGCCAGCCAGTACTTCTTTCCATTCGATAGAGCTCCGGCCGCCATATGCTTTTTCGATGGCAGCGTTTACAATCTTCTGGCTGACCGGAGTGATCTCCGCTCCCACTCCGTCACCTTCGATAAAAGGAATGGTTACTTTGTCCGGGACAATCAAATGGTCGTTTTGTTTTGTTATTTTATTCATGATGATAGTTTATTAATTTTGTTCAGTCTTTGTCAGATTTGAGTGTTTGTTTATAGCAACTGGTTGTACCTGGCTCCCCTCTCGAGAGGGGGAAGGGGGTGTGTCATATCCCCGCCTATACAACCATCCTAATCAGAGTCACTTGACTATTGCAGGTTCATTTGCCGTTTGCTTCAGCTGACGGTGTACAAGTTGTTTCTCTCTTTTGGCTTCAGCCACATTTCTCCTAGATAGAAACCTGTAAGAAATGGGACTAAAGTCCAATGAGATAACCCCTTGACTAATCCGTCAGCTGAAGCAGACGGCAAATAAACCTGTAACAAGGCTTGTTTTATTGACTGGCTTTAACACACCCCCTACCCCCTCTCTAGAGGGGAGCCAGTTACAACCAGTCAATAAACAGATAGTTCAATTTTTTCTATACATGTGCCATATTCAATGCTGATCCGGACTTGAACCATCGGATCTGCAAATCATTGTACGTGTGATTTACAGGGAATGATTCCTGTGTGCCATCCGCATGCAATACGATAGCAGTTAATGGCTTGCCCGGTGTGAACTCTTTCAAACCGATGATGGAGATGTGATCGTTTTCACGAATCTTATTATAATCGTCCTTGTCGGCAAAAGTCAGGGCAAGCATTCCCTGCTTTTTCAGGTTCGTTTCATGGATGCGGGCAAAACTCTTGGCAAGGATCACTTTCACATTCAGGAAACGGGGTTCCATAGCGGCGTGTTCACGGGAGGAGCCTTCACCGTAGTTCTCTTCGGCAACCACGATGGATGAAATGCCTTTCGCCTTATACTGTTTGGCAACGGCGGAGACAGCTTCATACGTATTATTCAACTGGTTCAACACAGCATTCGTCTGACCGTTGAAAGCGTTCACCGCCCCCATCAGCATATTGTCGGATATATTTTCCAGATGACCACGGAAGCGGAGCCACGGACCGGCCATCGAAATATGATCTGTCGTACATTTACCCGAAGCCTTGATCAAAAGAGGCATTTCCAGCAAATCGTTTCCATCCCACGGAGCAAAAGGATGCAATACCTGCAAACGGTTTGAATCGGGACTGATCTTTACTTCCGCATCTTTTCCGGTCGGAGCCAGATAACCGTTATCTTTTACATCAAAACCTTTGGGCGGGAAATCTGTTCCCTGCGGCTCACGGAGTTTCACTTCGTGACCGTCTTCGGTCTTCAATGTATCCGTCAACGGATTGAAACAAAGGTCACCGGCAATAGTCAATGCAAGCGTCAGTTCCGGGGAAGCGACAAAAGCATGTGTATTCGGATTGCCGTCTGCACGTTTGGCGAAATTACGGTTAAAGGAGGTTACGATTGAGTTCTTGCGGGTGTTATCGTCGGTATGACGTTTCCACTGGCCGATACACGGACCGCATGCGTTTGCCATGATGGTCGCGCCTAGTTTTTCAAAGTCACCGATGATACCGTCACGTTCGGCTGTATAACGAATCTGTTCCGATCCCGGGTTGATGATCAACGGGGAAGCAACAGGTATTTTATCTTCAAAAGCCTGCCGGGCGATAGAGGCGGCACGGCTTAAATCCTGATAAGAGGAGTTCGTACATGAACCGATCAGGCCGACTTCCATCTGGCGGGGATAGCCGTTTGCTTTTACCTTCGCAGCAAACTCAGAGATAGGCGTTGCCGCATCCGGAGTGAAGGGGCCATTGATATGCGGTTCCAGTTCGGACAGATTGATGACGATCACGCGGTCATAATATTCATCCGGCTGTGCCCTTACTTCCATATCGGCTTCCAGATAATCCTGGATAGCATCGGCCCAGGCTGCAACGGTATCGCGGCCAGTGGCACGCAGATAAGTTGCCATATTCAGATCGTACGGGAACAATGAAGTAGTGGCACCCACTTCGGCACCCATGTTACAGATTGTCGCTTTTCCCGTAGCGGAAATAGAGGAAGAACCTTCTCCGAAATATTCGATAATGGCATTCGTCCCGCCCTTTACGGTCAGGATACCAGCCAGTTTCAGGATGACATCTTTCGGTGAAGCCCAGCCGCTCAGACGTCCGGTCAGCTTGACACCGATCAGCTTCGGCATCTTCAGTTCCCATTCCATCCCGGTCATTACATCGACGGCATCGGCACCTCCGACACCGATAGCTACCATTCCCAATCCGCCGGCATTCGGCGTGTGTGAGTCTGTTCCGACCATCATTCCGCCGGGGAAGGCATAGTTTTCCAATACTACCTGGTGGATAATTCCTGCTCCGGGTTTCCAGAAACCGATACCGAACTTATCGGATACGGATTTCAGGAAATCATACACTTCGCTGTTCCCTTTTGTTGCCGTTTCAATATCTGCTTTCGCACCGATATTCGCCTGGATCAGGTGATCGCAATGGACGGTTGCCGGGACAGCAGATTTCTTTTTTCCTGCATTCATGAATTGCAACAATGCCATCTGGGCCGTTGCATCCTGCATCGCCACACGATCGGGACGGAAGTTCACATAATCGTCTCCACGCCTGAACAGGCGTAATGCCTTTTCGTCATATAAATGAGCATATAAGATTTTCTCGGCCAAAGTCATCGGACGACCGATCTTTTCGCGGGCCACATCTACCCTTTTCGGGAAATTGGAATAAAAGCTTCTCAGCATTTCAATGTCGTACACCATATTATAATCTTATTAGTTGTTTGTTTATCAGAATGCTTGTATATGCAAATAAAAAAATTTCATGTCGTAAAGAATGTAATATATAAGACATCATATCGTTTTGCATTTCTATTTTGTCATTAACAAATGTATATATAAATAAAACACCTTTTATTCAATAATGCCTATGACCCGATAGAGGTTGTCTATACAAATAAGAAAGTTCGCCTCACGTTCATTTATAAAACGCGTGGCGAACTTATTTTGTTCAACGATATATAAACTATTCTTAACTTATTTATCTTTTATCGATTCTTGCCATTTCGCGGCATAACTATGAAGGATGGAAGCGATCCCCTCGCCGATCCGGACATAGTCTTCCGTTTTCAGATTAGCCAGCGAAGCACGGATAGACCATTCGGGAGCATCAAAGCCTCCGCCGTTCAACAGGACAAGCGACGTTTCCTGTGCCAGGCGGAACACGACATCGACCGGTTCGTAGTTGGCTTTCAGATATTCGAAGAAATCGTCTCCATAGAATTTCTTTGCCCATACTTCCATATCTATTTCACTGTAATAACCGGCACGGAGAGGATCATCCAGCAAGGTAAATCCTGAACTTTTCCAAAGAGTGTGCAGACGTTCATGAATGATGTCGATCATGTGGGACTGATACAGGTTCTCGGAATCCAGTAAGGAGAAAGAAGCAAACAAAGACATCTGTGTCTGCTGTGGCAGGGAAAGTCCGGATGTATGATTAAGTGCGACCTGACGGCTATCAGCAACCATGCGGTCGATAAACTTCATCTTCGAGGGGTCGAGCATAATACTGCTGTAACGCTTTGCCAATGCCGCTTTCTTATCATCAGGCAACGCGGCAATCATACGGTCATAGATATTATCTTCATGCAAAGAGATGACTGCCAAACGCCAGCCTGTCGCACCGAAATACTTGGAGAAAGAATAAACGCACAATGTATTATCAGGAAGCTCGGCCATCAGGGAACGGAAACCATGCACATAAGTGGCATATACATCGTCGGTAATAATCATCAGGTTGGGATTATAATTGGTAACGATGTCGACAATACGCTCCGTCAATCCGGGTGTCAAAGCATAAGAAGGCGGATTACTCGGATTGACAATAAAGGCAGCCTTGACAGACGGATCCTTCAATACATCCAGATCTTTTTCCTGATATTGCCAGGTATGATATCCATCGCCCGTCATTTTCAGCGCATGTATTTCCGTTACATCAAACAGATAACGGGCCTGTTCGGGTATTTCTATATAAGGGGTAAAGACCGGAGCAAACAGGACGATCTTGTCTCCTTTATTCAACAGGAAGTTCTGTTGAAGGGAGTCAAAGATGTAACACATGGCAGCTGTACCACCCTCGGTGGCAAACAAATCGAATTTACCTTTGGGCGGCCGGTTGTTACATAATGCCTGATCCAGATAATCACGCACCAACACTTCCGTATATTTCAAAATACGGTCGGGAACAGGATACTGGTCACCGATCACACCTTCTGCCCATTCATGTACCAGGTCGTTTTCATCAACTTCCTTTACACGTACCATATAATTATAGGTATCACGTAAAAGTTCGGAACCCGGTACCCCCTCATGTTTGTCAAGAAACTCTCTGAACCGATAGGCGATACTTGGTTTCTGGGGAACGCCGGCAAGACCGACCATGCCGTCTTCCAGTTTAACCCCGCGGCGACATTCTTCCAAAGCAAACTGGCCGAGCAGGAAAAAGGCTTCGCGTGGCGTGGTAGCAATCCAGTTCGGGTTGCCACGACCGGCATTCAACATGATGTGGGTACTTTTGCGGGCACTCTCGTCGGCTAACCGGATCAGTATGTCTTTTAATTCGAACGGACTGATCTCCGACATTTTCTTTTCGTATTCACGGGTGACTACGATTTTATTGTTTTCTTCCATATTATATATAATGTATAATTATTAATTTCTATTTTTATCAGATATGAGTGTTTGTTTATAGCAACTGGTTGTACCTGGCTCCCCTCTCGAGAGGGGGAAGGGGGTGTGTTATATTCCCGCCATACAACCACCATAATCAGAGTCACTTAACTATTAGAGGTTCATTTGCCGTTTGCTTCAGTTGACGGTTTACAAGTTGTTTCTCTCTTTTGGCTTCAGCCACATTTCTCCTAGATAGAAAACTGTAAGAAATAGGACTAAAGTCTAATGAGATAGACCATTTACTAATCCGTCAGCTGAAGCAGACGGCAAATAAACCTGTTACAAGGCTTGTTTTATTGACTGGCTTTAACACACCCCCTACCCCCTCTCGAGAGGGGAGCCAGGTACAACCAGTCAATAAACAGACAGTTCAATTATTTCTATATTTACATTAGCAAGATAATCACCACTCCCCAGATAATCAGCAAGGTGTTACCGACAGCATAAGTAACCGTATATCCTAACGCCGGCGTTTGGCTTTCCACCGCATCTTCTATCGCACCGAGGGCGGCTGTTGTCGTTCGTGCTCCTGAAGTACAACCCAGTGTAATGGCTGGATGGAATTTAAAGAGATAGCGGCCCATCAGGACACCGGCTATCAGCGGAATGGTCGTAGCCAGCGCTCCGATAATGAACAGACTCACGCCTACTTCTTTGAAGCCGGTCACAAAACTCGGTCCGGCCGTAATACCGACTACGGCAATGAACATATTCAGCCCTACATTATTTAATACCCACAAGGAAGGTTCAGGAATACGTCCGAATGTCGGGTGTTTGGAGCGAAGCCATCCGAATACCAGTCCTGCAATCAATGCCCCGCCACTCGTACTCAGCTGATCGGTATATTTCCGAAATGTACCACCAACGAGCCGATCACGCCACCGATAAAGATTCCCAGGCCGACAAAGATCATATCCGTCTGGTTGGTCGGTCGGTCGGCATAACCCAAAGTTGCAGCCGCGGCATTCACCTCCATCTTGGTACCTACCAGTTCGAGCATATCGCCCGGATTAATTTTTGTCGCAGCCAGCACAGGTATATTGACACCCGCACGTTTGATACTTTTAATGCTGACGCCGTGCATCACCTTTTCACTGCGGAGACCGGCTATAGTCATTCCCGAAAACTTCTTACGGGAGATCAGCACGGGCAATGTCTCTGCCGGGAAGTCCAACAATTCAAGGTCGTTCACTTCGTCGCCGATCCAGTCTTCTTCTCCAATCACAAATTCACGGCGACCGCTCAACACCACCTCGTTCCCTTTCTGAAGCATCAGGTCCGGTTTCACATCATACACTACATTACTGATACGTACGCGTTCCACAAACAGACGACGCCCCTGCCCTTCCAGATAATCTTCCAGTTCCTGTACGGTCTTGCCCGCCCCGAACCAGTCATTACTGATCTTATAAGCCCGAAAAGTGATGGGACGTGCTGCCGGCATAAAACCGGGTTGCTCGCTTTCGTCGTCAGTACCCATCTTTGCTTCCAGTTCTTTACAAGCCTTCTTTACCGAGGCAGTCCGCCCAGCAAACGGGGAGCCACATCGCTCATCAGCCACGCAGAACCGGCCGTACCGAAAATATAACAGACGGCATAAGTCACAGGCATCACATTGATTATGGATGTTTTGTCCGCCGCACTCAGCCCGCTCTGATTGATCGTATCTTCCGCTACCCCCAGCACCGCAGAGATTGTCTGCGAACCAGCCAACAATCCAGCCGCTTCTCCTGCATTATAGCCCATCAGCTTGGCAAGCAAAAAGGGAACAAACAGAGAGAACAAACACATCAGTACGGCAAAAAGCATCTGCGGAAGTCCCTCCTTTTTCAGCCCACGGAAGAACTGCGGACCGACACTATATCCCACGGCAAAAAGGAACAGAAGGAAGAATACGGATTTAATAGGTGTCCCGATATCGATATGCAATTGTCCGATTAATACACCGACCAGCAATACGCTGGTAACTGTTCCCAAAGAAAATTTACCTATCTTAAATTTACCTATCCAGAAACCGAAGCCAGTGTCAGAAAGATAGCCAGTTCCGGATAGTGTTTGAGCAAATCAGCAAACCACTCCATATATACAATTGTTTGACGTTAATAATAAGACATATTCCATGTCCGGTTTTATTGTGGTAAATGGAACACAATCCATGGGAAAGTTGTTGCGGGAGATTCAATTAAGAGATTATAAAAGCTCCCTTATTTTAAATAAATTTCTATCTTTGTCCCGCTTTGGTGATACGTCAGCCTCCGGTTGCCGTATAAAAGGGAATCCGGTGAGAATCCGGAACAGTGCCCGCTACTGTGAAGCTCGCTATAAAAGGAAAACATGCTTACACCACTGTCCGTGATAAGGATGGGAAGGTCGTTTTCCGGGCAAGTCAGGAAACCTGCCAGACAGATAAATCCGTTCTCCCGGGGCCAGGAGGGTTATTATGAACATAAAACAAATCTCTTTCAATGAAAAAGAAATGTCTGCTGACAGCCTTTCTTGTAGGTTGTTCAATGAGTATGTCTTTTGCACACGATATGTTGCAGGAGGCAATGACCGACACCCCTGCCAGGACCGTTCCCCACGATGACGGCAAAGGAAATTTTAAACCCTCTGACCTGTTTGCTTCTATGCAGGCAGGCGATAAGGCTGCTCTGCTGATGGTCCATTTTGGAACCACCTATGACGAAACACGCCAACTGACGATCGACGTGATTAACAACAAAGCGAAAGAAGCATTCAAAGATATCGAAGTACGCGAAGCCTATACCTCACGCATCATTATTCGCCGCCTGAAAACACGGGGTATCGAAAAACTCAACCCCGCTGAAGCACTGAAACAACTAAAAGCGGATGGTTTCACCCATATCTTGATCCAGTCTACGAATATTATTGAAGGCGTAGAAATGGAATCCCTCCGCAAAGATATCGCCTCACTGGAAAAAGAGTTCAAGGATATCCGTATCGGAAACCCGCTGCTGTACACTCCCGAAGATTATGAAAACGTCATTGCAGCTATTGTCCGGAAAGGAGCCAAGGAAGGAGCTACCGTCCTGGTGGGACACGGCACCTACACTCCTTCGACTGCACAGTATGCCATGACCGATTATATGCTGAAAGCAAAAGGCTATACTGATTATTATGTTACAACGATAGAAGGTTATCCCACTTTCGACGATATGCTTGCTAAGCTTGAAGCTGCCAAAGTAAAGAAAGTCATGCTGATGCCTTTCATGTTCGTTGCCGGTGATCATGCTAATAATGACATTGCAATCGACATGAAAAAAGAACTGGAAGATAAAGGCTATGAAGTTTCCATATTTATGCAAGGATTAGGACAAAACATAGATATTCAGAATATATTTATCAAACATGCAAAGTTTGCGGCTAAATATAAAATGATTAATATTACAGAAAAGAAGAAACAATTATGAATAATTAATGTTTTAACAAAAATGATGCGAGTAT